>CALXKT010000001.1 GCA_944388985.1 uncultured Clostridia bacterium
AAAACCATTACAGTTCTAGTGATATATGTTTTGGTTGCGGGGTAAGACTTTGGACTACGTGCCTTCGGGTTATGAGAGAGGAAATGCTTTTTTCGTTTTTTATATTACATTTAAAAATGTAATATTTTATATGATTACAACATAACACTCTTTTTATTATTTATTATTACTTCTATTATTTTTAGGTTGGTATGGATATTATACTTTACAAATTCATCTAAAATATTGCTTAAGTTATAAAGAATTTGTAACAAGCATCTTTTACTATCTTCCATTTTTCTTTCTAATTTGCATTAAATAGAATCTTTTACTTTTTATTCATCACTCTTCTCCTTTTTTTCAAGAGAAGTGCCAAAATAATTAACTACATCTTCCGAATTTCTGTCTGTAATTTTCTTTCCAGTACACCTTTCAATTCCGTTCAAAATTTTTATTGCCCTGTCTATAATAAAATCTTCAAAATTATTATTATCTAATAAATCTGCATTTATCATATGTGAAGAAATATAATATTTTAAGTCTTCCTTAGAAATATCTTTATTTCTAACAATTTTATTCATATAATCATTTGGTGATGTTCCGCCAATATATCTATTAGTTGAAAAAAAGAGCGGTGTTTTATTTATTATAGAATTCCATTTCTTTTTGTCATAATTCATGTTGATACAATACTCTTGTGGAAAAATATGATGAACATCACTTCTTTCATCTAAATATGTTTGTACTCTCATTTCCATTCCATTTATCCAGTCGTATGCTCTATTACTCAATATTAAAGCCATTATTCCTTTATAAGCTGCACTATTTTTAGTTTGTAATCCTAATAGTCTCATTGTGTTAAAATTACAATCATTTATTGTTTTAGGCAACTCTTCTTTGCCTTTAATCCAATCATATACTTGTTTTACATCTAAAGCATATCTAGTTTCATTTGCTCCACCATATAGTTCTCCAAATACTCCACACCAAAACCATTGCTTTATTTTTTCTTTTACTGATGAATTTTCAAATTCTTTATCTAATAAAGTACAAATTACCGCTAGTGGAATAAGTTGAGTTGAATATGGAATATCATATACAGAATATATATTCATTTCAACTAATAATTTATAAGCCTTTTTAAATCCATTTATTAAATCCTCTTCATTTTTCTCATAATCTCTATAATCTAGATTTAATACATCTTTTCTTTTACAACTAACAGTTATATTCTTTCGCATTGCTATTAAAAGTGTCATAGCAATTAAAAATGAAGTATTATCAAATTTTTTCAATGTTTCATATTGTTCAAAAATTTCTTTAACTTTATTCCAATGTTCTTTTAAGTCAAAATTATCTGCTGCAAAAGTCGCTGTTAATAACTCAAATACAGTTAATGGAACTCCACCTTGGTTTACATTTTCAAATACTTGACATACAGCCTCTTTAGGTGCTTCTTTTAGCACTTTAATAATAGGTATTCTATAATTTAATATAGGTTGTATTATATTAGTATCTATCTGTTGATATTCTTTAATAATATTGGGTTCAAAATTGTAATACTCTTGATATTTATTTCTCCAGTCATTAATTTCATTAGCTATTGTCATTTTATTAAATGGTATCATTTTATTTTTAAATTCTAATTCTTCCGTTGATAAATCTAGTAAAACATCTCTTCCTATATTTCCTCTTATTTGTTTATTTTCATCTACAGAAATTATCGCGTCTATTCTATCAGTGGTAGTATTTAATGCTTTTTCTATATCAAGATAGTAAAACCTTTTTATTGCTTTCTTTTGATCTGACCAAGTACTAACAGCATTTTTTGATCTCATTGCTTGAAATGTTGATGTCATTCTCTGTTGTCCATCTAATATCATACTCTCTGGATTTTTATATTCATCTCCGCTACCTTCTATATTTTTACATTTAAAACGAAAATCCCCGCCAGACTCTAATAGCATAATAGCTCCTACTGGATATTTCAGAGTTAAACTTGCTAATAATGCTTTTATTCTATTGTCTTCCCATACCCATCCTCTTTGAAAATCTGGAAGTTGTATATCATGGTTTTCTACTTTATCTAATAAAGTTGATAAAAGTTCATCATCCGACTTAAACATATTATACCTCCAAGCCAACTAACAAAAATTATTTATTTCAAGAAATATTGTATCATAAATCAACAATTTATTCCATATTTTACTATTAATTCTATTATATCACTTATTTTTATATGTAATTATTTTATAAGAGAGCCATTTGCTATCTTTATATCTATCTTCCGAATGTCCAAATTTATCATCATACATAAAATTCTCAATATTCACCACTAATTTCACCTATCCCCCAAGTTCCAACTCATCAACATCCATTATCTTACCCGTCAAATAATAATGGTAAGCGAGTTTCGCAGGCAACATCCTCACTTGAATATTTTCAAGTCCAATGCCCTTTAGCATGTCTAGCGAAACCTCTCCTTTCGGGATAACCTCTTCTTTTTCTGTGGGCATTAAGAAACAGTTTTTTATGCATTGTATCTCATGGTCTGCTAAAAAATCTTTGTAAGCAAGCTGATATAAATATTGCTTTGTGATAGAATCTATGCCCGGAACGCCTCTTATTACTCCGCCTTCTTCCAATACCGTATTGTAATATTTAGCGTCGAAGATGATAAATTGGCACCTGCCATTCTTTTCATAAATGGATATAATATCTGGAAGCAATGTATCCGATGACCTTGCGTTCGGCACACTCCATAAAGGCTTTTCAATAATGTCTACCAATTTGTCCGTTTTATCATATTTTGCTTTCAGCTCCGTAGGCAATTCTAGCTTTGCAAGAGGCGTGTTTAATTTATTATCTAAAATAGCTGCACAAACCTTTTCCCAAACAAGATGAAACGCATTCGTTCCAAACATTGAAAAGCATTCCAAATCATATAAATGTCCATTTTTATTTACATATGCATACATTGCTTTTAATAAAAGTTGCTTTCTTGTATTGAATTGTACATTTAATTCATTTTCGATGCGATACAGAATATATTCCGTGTCTCCCAAACTATCTATCTTTTCATCCGACAGCTCTACCTCTGTTATTTCGAACAAATCTAATAAATCTGCCTTTTCTAATTCCTTTGAAATTTCTGATAAAATAATTTCGTGCAGTTTTTTGAAAAAATCCATTTGATTTTCCACATTCTTCTTTGTTTTGAGCTCTAGGTAGTATGGTTTATTATTTTGTAATAACGCAAATATTTCATTAATCGTTTTATCCCAAAATATTTCTCCTTCTCCATTTGTTTCGAGAATATCATTGGTGTTTGTATATAATCCATACTCGTAATAATCCTTAAGCAAAAACAATTGTAGCGCTAATAAATTAAATTCTCTTGTGTCACTGTCTCCATTATACATATGGATTATTTGCTCTTTCGAATTATATTTTTCAAGCACCTTGATAATCTGCTTTAATTCCTTTTTTGGCTCTTGATTGCTTAATATATATTTTGGATAACATTTTAGCACTTTATCTGCAATAATAATGACTCCTACAAATGTAAATACATAGTAACAATCCTCATTATCCATGTCAATTGGCATAGCTTCAATATCCGCTTCCAACAAATCGCTCCTGTTTTTTTGAGCATCATTGGCTTTTACCAGTTTTACGATGCCATACTCTTTTAGCTTTCTTAAAAGTGCCAATAATGTTTCCTCAGATTTTTCTTCTAATAATTCTCCTAACTCTCTTTGTGTATATCTTTTCTGTTCCTGTATATATTTCGATAACATTCATTATCCTCCTTAAGCAATATCTCTATCAAATTCTTTGCTGATATCGATATCAAATACATATACACCTTTTTCGTCAAAATCCTTACATAGCGACGAATACCTTATATTATCATCATTTGTTGCAAATAAAGCTTTTCTTTTTTGTTTTGCAGCATCTTCAAATAGATACATAAGTACTTTGCTTTTGAAAACTTGTATAAATAGTTCATCACTTTCTAATGCTTTTGTAGCGATAAAATAAGGGCCAAGCAATTTATCTTCATTAATTTTTAGGGAACTCAGCTTATTGTTGATTGCTTTTCTTAACTTGTTCCATTCTACATTACGCTTAAACTCTCCCTTTCCAAGCACAACATATTTGCTGGCTATTCCTTCTTCTTTTTCATCTATTCCTAAGTAATCAAAATTCCATCTTCTTTTAAATGCAGTGTCCATTGGAAATACTCCTTGGTCGGCACTATTCATGGTCGCCCAAATAAACATATTGTCTGGAATAGCTATCTTTTTGTAATCTTCTGGACTTCCTCCTAATTCTTGTGCCAAATACTTTTTCATATCTTCTGAAGCTTCGATAGGATACTCGCTTACATGATTCTCATCACGGTCTAATAATTGGAAGATGTCGCCAAAGACAGCAGCCACATTTGCTCTATTAATTTCTTCTATCATTAATAAATATGGCTTAATATGATTCGTTCTGCTATTTTTTATAGCCTCCACATAGATGCGCATAAATGGTCCTGGCACGTATTGATAGGTTATGCCTTCTTCCTCTCCCTTTTTATAAGGTACCGGTTTATAGGTTCCTACAAAATTTGCATAAGAATAATCTGGATGGAAAGTAACACGCTCATAGTTTTCTTCGTTTCCATCTTTTAATAATATTTTACGGTCTTCATTTAATCTATAGCTCTTTCCTGTTCCAGGTGCTCCAAAAACAATACGATTTCGACTAAATTCACTGACATATCCTGTTTTATAATTTGGGGCTATTCCCTCATAAAGCAATTCATCAACATGTACAAGCGTATTGGTTGGCTTTTCATAGAATTTATTATTTAATTCTTGTAAGTTGTCATTCACATCATCTGGTAATATTCCATAGTATTCATACTCAAACAGCTCTTTTTTCTTTAAGATAATTAAATATGCACCAACATGTAGCATCTTTCTAAATTTTATAAAATTATCGTCATCATAAGTTGGTAATGACATTTGAATTTGGTCTGCTTGTCCTGCTCTTTTACTTCTTACAATGGATACATAGGTTTTTAATTTTCCACTTTGAAATTCCATTTCCTCTGTTAGCACATCATGGTTTATATATTTTAGATTGCTTTCTGTTAACATCACAGGTATTTGCATAATAAAATATTTCTTCCTATTTTGCAAATTATGTATAAAGTAACCATCTGACCTAAAATATGGGAATATATCCATCTGGTCCCCGGTAATCGCAATATGGGTTTGGTTTGTTGTCCTATTAGCATCTAGTGTATTGCTTGCTTCCAATTTCTTTACTATTAATCCATCATAATCTGCTGGATTAATATCCGTTCCTAAATCTTTTAGTAGCTCTTTTACAGAATTAATTGCTTCCTCAAAATTCATAATTTATCACATTCCTTTCTAGATTGTTTTAAATCCTTATCTTTATATCATAATTTTTATTGCTTCTGTGGGCCGTCTTTTTTTCTTTTAGTTGGAGACTTAAGGTGGGGACCGACAAGTTTACAAACTGTTAAGCGAAGCTTGTACAGTTTGTACGCAGTTGGGGGTCGTAAACTAAAAGAAAAAAAGACGGTCTGCAGAAGCATAATCCCATAATTATTCAATATTTTGCTCCTCTTCTAAACAACGTTTAATAACCTGTGCAATTGTTTTACTTAATAATGGCGGTACAGAATTTCCTATTTGCATATAGGTTTTTGTGTAAGAGCCTCTAAAGAAATAATCATCTGGATAGGATTGCACTCTTGCGGCTTCCCTTGGCGTTAGCCCTCTAGCTTGTGTTGGGTGAATATACATGTTGCAATCAAATTTCATATGTGCTGTAATTGTTTTGCAAACCTTATTCTCCTCTAGCTTAAAATATTTATCTTTAAAAATATCGTTTCTATTTTTATATGGCATAATATCTGCTATCTTAGGATCATCCGATTTATCTCCTTGTTTTAGTCTCCTAAAAATTTCGATATCCCTTTCATTATTATACCTAGCCTTATGATTAAAAATCAAGCCACAGGTTTTGTTTTGATTGATAATACTTATATACTCATTTTGATTTTGCCTATTATTTTTTTCAATTTTCTTTCCGGAATCGATTGTATCTCTTTCTGTTGCATTTTTTTCTTGTAGTGCTTTTAACTCTCTAAGCCCATATAACGCATCTTTTAAAACAAATTTCGGTATTGTTAGAGCTGTTTCTTCAATTTGCTTAAAGATTTCTTCATTATCGTATCCTACATTATTTCCGATAAATATTAATCTTTCTCTATTTTGTGGCACGCCATAATCTTTTGCATTTAGAATTTTGCAAGATACAGTGTAGCCAATTTTCTCAAAATCTTCTATTATTTGGTTTGCCACTGAATACATGCCTTTTACATTTTCCATTACAAAAAATTTAGGTTTTACTAAATCTACCACTTTCACATAACTTTTATATAATTTATTTCTTGGGTCATCGATTACTCGTTGGCGATTCGCCATGCTAAATCCTTGGCAAGGTGGTCCTCCCACTACGATATCAATTTTGTCAAATCTTTTTAATTCGTTTATCTTATCCATAATGTTATTAATATCGTCGCAAACTATATTTTCTCTTGGTATTTCTGGATGATTATGGGAATAGGTGTCCACACAGCATTCTTCTATATCGTTTGCAAAAGCCACCTTAAACCCAGCCTGCACAAACCCTAAGGATAATCCTCCTGCTCCGCAGAATAAATCAATTAATGTTGGTGCATCATTTTCTACCTTATTATTTCTATTTTGTATATTGTAATTGCAATATTTCGCCACTGGACATTCGGCACATTTTTCTTCTTGACAAAATTTTTTATATAGCCATGTTAATTTATTTTCTTTTTCGTCAAATTCATACTCTCTAAAATATTGCATTCTTTCCTTTAAATAAGCATTTGTGTTCTCTGCGCATAAATAATTTAATGCATTAAAAGCATATTCTTGGTTTGGATATTCCTCTTCATATAATTCGGAAAGAATACTACAAATTTCTTTTGCATCATTTTCATACTTTTTCGTTGTTTTAGTCATTCTGCCACTCTCCTAAATTTTCTAATGTATTCTTAATTTGGGTTGCTACAGCGTATGAAACATTGACTGTTACGGCATTCCCAAATTGCTTATAGGCTTGTGTGTCTGATACCGGAATCACAAAATCATCGCTAAAGCCTTGTAATCTTGCACATTCTCTTGGCGTCAATCTTCGTATTCTATTTCCTTGTGTTACATAATTGTCTTGACAAGCACGATGCATTTTTGCCATTGTAGCACATAAAGGTCTTGCTATTTTTAAATCTATCTCCGATTTTGCGTTATATCCACCGGTTCCATTGGATAAGATGGTAGGTATAATTTTATCGGATAAGAAATATTTTTCCTCTACATTTTCTTCTAGCAAATCTTGAAGTGTCAAGTTTAATTCTTGCTTTTCTGGAAATTCAAATTCCACGTTTTGATTGTCAAAACATACAATGTACGTTCTATTCCTTGTTTGTGGAACCCCATAATCTGCCGAGTTTAATACATCTGTAAATACTTTATATTGCAAATCTTTTTCTAAAATTCTTTTTATTGTTTTAAAGGTTCTTCCCTTGTCATGCGTTTTTAAGGAACGTACATTTTCCAAAACAACAACTTTTGGTTTTTCGTTTTGGTCTATTTTATATTTTATGATTTCTGCTATTTTAAAAAACAAGGTTCCTCTAGCATCCTCAAATCCTTTTTCTTCTCCCATAATGCTAAATGGTTGGCATGGGAAACCTCCTATTATCATATCAAATTCTGGTAATTCGTTTAAATTAACTTTATTAATATCCTGTAATACAATATTATCTCCGAAATTGGCTTTATATGTTTCTACAGCATATTTGTCAAAATCATTTGCCCATGTAATATGATACCCTGCTTGTAAAAAGCCTTGGTCTAGTCCTCCGCATCCACTAAATAACGATAATATTTTCATCTGTGTCTCTCCTATCTTTCATATCGCACTTTTTTCTTTAAAAAAGATATTTTTTTATAAATTTTCTCACTGTGTGCCAGTATTTTTCTGGGTTTATCCATTGTGCTTCTGCATGCCCTGCCCCCTTAATTACAAGCTTTTCTTTTTTGCTACCTCCTGCTTCATACAACTTATCTAACATGTAGAATGGTACAAAATTATCTTTATCGCCATGAATAAAAAGTATTGGTAGCTTTGATTTTTTTAATTGTTTTATGCAAGACGCTTTTTTTAAGGAGTATCCTGCTCTAATTCTTGTGATAAAATTTGCGTTATAAATGGCAGGGAATGTTGGCATTTTAAATAAATATTTCAATTCATGCGCCATCTCGTCCCATGCAGATGTGTATCCACAATCTTCTATCACCATTCTTACATTACTTGGTAATTTTTCTCCGCTCGTCATCATCACAGTTGCAGCTCCCATGGAAATGCCATAAAGAATTATTTTGATGTTTCCATAAGTGGCAATTAGGTAGTCTATCCATAAAACAATATCCTCTTTATCGAGCCAGCCCATGCCAATGTATTTGCCACCACTTTTTCCATGTGCACGCAAATCTGGCATTAGTACATTGTATCCATAGTTTAAAAACTGTTTTGCGGAATTTACCATAAAGCTTGCAGAATCTGTATAGCCATGAACAGCAATCACCCAAATTTTGCTTTCTTTTTTGTTTTTTACTTCATAACTATGTAATTGTATTTTTTTACTTTCTATTTCTACTTCTCTTGCATTTTCTTTAAGCCACTTTTCATTTTCCATTCTTCTTTGTTCTTTTTCTTCATCAAACCCGCTTTGAAAAATGATTGCTTTTGAAGATTTTGGGTTTAACGCCAAATTAAATAAAAAGTTGCCTGTAATAAAACCTGTGACTACTGCAAGAATCATCAAAAAGACTAACATTATAATCATGTTTTTCCTTCCTTACTTTTCGATTTTTTATGCATATTAACTTTGTTCTATTATATCATTCGCTTTCGTTTGTTGCAATCTAAAAATTTATTTTTTTGAAACAAGGGGACACACAATTCGTTTCATTTTTGAAACAAATTGTGTGTCCCCAATTGCTCATTTAATTTCCATAATAGCTGTCAATTAATATTTGTTTTAGTTCGCTTACTAGTGGCAATCTTGGGTTCGCGGTGGTGCATTGGTCTTCAAATGCTCTATCTGCAAGCATGTCTACTTTTGCCATGAATTCTGCTTCGTCAATACCTGCTTCCTTAAAGCTTCTTTCTATTCCTAAATCGGCATTTAGTTTCTTAATTTCCTCAATTAAAGAGTTTACTCCCTCTTCGTTGGTGTATGCAGGGAAGTTCATTCTTCTAGATAAATCTGCATATTTTTGGTCTGCAATAAAGTATTCATATTTTGGGAAAGATACAAATTTGGTTGGTCTACTGCTGTTGTACCTTATTACATATGGTAGTAATATCGCATTAATTCTGCCGTGTGCCATATGGAATTCGGCTCCAATTTTGTGTGCTAAGGAGTGGTTGATTCCTAAAAATGCATTGGTAAACGCCATTCCTGCAATGGTACTTGCATTATGCATGTGTTCTCTTGCTTCTTTGTTGTTTCCATTGTTATAGGCTTCTCTTAAGTTTTTGAATACTAACTCTACTGCCTTTTCTGCAAGTCCATCTGTGTAATCAGATGCCATGTTTGAAACATATGCTTCTATGGCGTGTGTTAGCACATCCATTCCCGTATCTGCTGTAATTTTCTTTGGTAAGCTCATTACTAAATCTGGGTCTACAATGGCAACGTCTGGTGTTAGCTCATAATCTGCTAATGGATATTTTTTGTTTAATTTCTTATCGGTAAGCACTGCAAAAGAGGTAACTTCCGAACCTGTTCCCGAAGTAGTAGGTATTGCTACGAATTTTGCTTTTTCTCCTAGTTTTGGGAACTTGTAGGTACGCTTACGAATGTCCATAAACTTTAGTTTTAATCCTTCTACATCGGCGTCTGGATGTTCGTAGAATAGCCACATTCCTTTTGCTGCATCGATTGGGCTTCCTCCTCCTACTGCTATAATGACATCTGGTTTGAATTCATTCATCATTTGAACGCCTCTATTGATTGTATCAAAAGATGGGTCTGATTCTACATCAGAGAATATCTCCGAATGCACATATTCATGTCTTTTTCTTAAATGATATAGTATTTTATCTATATAACCTAATTCCACCATCGATGGGTCGGTTACAATAAAGGCTCTTGTAATTTCTGGCATTTTTTCTAAGTAAGCAATAGAACCTGCTTCAAAATATATTTTTTCTGGAACTTTAAGCCATTGCATATTAACCCTCCTATCGGCAACTCTTTTAATATTTATTAGATTTACACTCGACACATTGGCTGTTGTGGAATTTCCTCCAAAGGTACCACAGCCAAGGGTAAGGGATGGCATGTTGGTATTATAAATATCGCCAATGGCTCCATGCGTAGATGGTGAATTTACAATGATTCTTCCTGCTTTAACAGTTTCTGAGAATTTTAAAATCGTATCTTTGTCTTCCGAATGGATAACTGCGGAATGTCCCAGTCCTCCAAATTCGATTAATTTTTCTGCAAGTGCTATACCTTCGTCACTGTCATTTACCACATAATATGCTAGTACTGGGCTTAGTTTTTCTTTTGAAAATGGATATTCAATTCCTACACCATTTTCTTTTAGCACAAGAACTTTAGTATCTTGTGGAACTTCAATTCCCGCTTCTCCTGCAATTTTGTATGGACTTTGTCCCACAATAGCAGAATTTAAAGCTCCATCCTTTTCTTTAAGGAACATCGTATCTCTTAAACGCTTCGTTTCTTCATCCGATAAGAAGTAGCATCCTGCTTCTCTCATCAATTTTTCAAATTCATCTTTTATCTCTTTATCCACAATAACAGATTGTTCTGAAGCACATATCATTCCATTATCAAAGGATTTGGACATTACTAAATCATTTACCGAAGTTCTTAATTTTGCTGTTTTATCAATATAACAAGGTACATTTCCTGGACCTACGCCTAGCGCCGGCTTTCCACAAGAGTAAGCCGCCTTAACCATGCCAGTTCCACCTGTTGCCAAAATTAAATTTACATCTGGATGATGCATAAGCATGTTGGTTGCGGTAACCGATGGTTCTTCAATCCATAGAATGCAATTCTCTGGTGCACCTGCGGCTATAGCTGCATCCCTTAAAATGGTGGCTGCTTCTACACTACATTTTTGTGCAGATGGATGGAATCCAAACACAATAACATTTCTTGTTTTTGCTGCAATAATCGACTTAAACATCGTGGTAGAAGTTGGATTTGTAACTGGTGTAACACCCGCAATAATTCCAATAGGCTCTGCAATTTCTACATACCCCTCTTCTTCATTTTCTGATATCACGCCTACGGTTTTATCATACTTAATACTGTGATAAATATATTCTGTTGCAAACATGTTCTTCGTTATTTTATCTTCGTAAATACCTCTTCCTGTCTCTTCTACTGCCATTTTTGCAAGTTCCATGTGATGCTCTAATCCTGCCATGGACATTGCTTTTACTATTCTGTCTACATCTTCTTGGTTTAATTTCAAATATTCCTCAGATGCCTTTTTTGCCTTTCGCATTAGCTCATCAATCATCTCTTTTATCTTTGCTTGTTCTTCTTCACTAATCTCTCTTCCCATGTTTTCCTCCCTTATTCCAATTTGGGGACAGGCGTTTTTCTTCACTTTTTTCCATAAAAAGGCCTGTCCCCAAATTGGAAAAAAGTGGAGAAAAAGGCCTGTCCCTATTCTCCACTCTATCATATATAAAGATACGCACAAAGTCAAGTATATTTTATCGTGCTTTTTCGAGTTTTTTCTTTTTATTCTATAGTTGTATACTATTTTGTTTTTCTGGCCATATATCTGCCAATGTTATTGTTCGTGTATTATCTTGTGTTTTTCCTATCACAATACTAGATAATGGTAGATTTCCTTTTTTTATTCCATCTTTTAATGTTTTCCAAAAAGTATTTTCTTCTTCTTGTGTCATTGTAGAATTAAGTGCTACTTTTACTAAATCTCCAATTTCTGCTATCATTACTTTTCGCTTTAAATCCATCATGTTTCTTTTTAAATCTTTATTTTCTGTCCTATTGGAATAATTGGTGCAAAATCCTTTTGCATCTTCAAATTTTCTATTTCCAATCAAATTATCTACCACCGCATTCAAATTCACTCCTGTTTCTCCTGCTGATACTTCCTCTAAGCTTTCTATTGCCTTATCGGCATCTTTAATAGGATATCTCTCTGCTTGTTCTCTTAATGCATTTCTTATTTGTATCATAATTTGCTTTCTATGTTGTTCCTCTGTTAATCGAAATTTGCCTGTTCTTTCTTCGCTTCTTTCTTCTACTAATTTCTGAATTATTGCTTCTGTTTTTTCTGCTTGTTGCTTTCCGCTGCTAATATCCTGTAAAACTTCCTGTAGAGCCATTGGAATAGTATTATGCTTCTTTGCCATCCTCTTTTCATTTTCTATTTTTGCAATTCTTTGAAGAATGGTTGCTCTTGCTGTTTCTGAACCCACTAATCCTTTCTGCTTATTTTCCGGCACTTCTTTTAGTAAACTTTTTAAAACATCTATATCGCCAATGGTATTTGCATAACTTTGTATTGCTCGTAGTAACTTTGAATTAGCATACTCTCTCATTTTTAAAGTAGCTCTTCCTAAAAGAATTTTTTTATCTACGTTTTCCTCTAAAAAATCTGAATAAAATAATGCTTTTAGCCTTTGGGCTTGTTCTATGGAAAAAGACAAAGCTGCAATTTGTGTTAAGTTTTTGCCTATTTGTTGAATTAAATAGTTACTATTCTTTCCTTGTGAAATCGCTTGCTGTAGCATTTGCAAATTATCTTCTATTTTACTAATTGTATTATCAATCACTTTACTGTCTTGCGAAATTCTATCTTTTTCTGTTTCTGTGCTACTTCTTTTTTCATCTTTACCAATATATTTACTTTTATATTTTTCTTTCATCAAATGCATTTTATAACTTTCATTTGGATTTTCTTTTGGCACTATTGTTGCTTTCTCTTGTGCCTTGCTATGTGGTACTTCTGTTTCTGCAGATTTTTTCTTTGCCTCTTCTTTTTTACCTTGTAATTGATTTTCATGTGCCATGGTCATTTTTTTAGCTAACACAGCTTCCATCTCCTCTACTGCTTCCCTACATACATTAAGTTCTTTATCCGCTGCTATTTCTGCCACGCTATCTCCTTTACTTAATCTTTCTGCAATTTTTTGCACTTTTTGGTGTCTCATTTCCACAATATTGTTCACACTTTCTGTTGTAGCATAAACTTTTATTGCTTTTTGTATTCTTGCTTCGAATGCCTCGGCCGTTTCTCCTTCTTCTCTTTGTAACATTCTTTTAGCAATTTCTCTTTTTGGCATACATTGAACCAATAAAAAAATTACAGAGAACTCTTCTTGTAACCTTACCATCTGTTCTTCTGTAATTTCTAAACTTTTATCTTTCGCTAAATTTTCAAACGATTCTCCCTGTAGGATTCTTTCCTTAACTTTTTGTCTTAATTCCGAATTAATAACACCACTCTTTGGTGTTTCTTTCTTTGATTTGCTCGCTTCTAACTCTTTCACTCTGGCTATTGTTTGCTCTAAAATACTTTGATAAATAGCATCAATTTCTTCTTGTCCTTTTTGCAACAAATCTTGAATTTTTTCATCTTTTAGATAACGCTCACTAATATTTCTTTGTCTTAAGTCTTCTAGCAATTTACTTTCTGCTCTTAGCACTCCATAAAATTTAGCTCTTTTCATGGTTGATTTCATTCCTTTCTTTCTCAAGACCAGATTTGGTTGGAAAAGAATTAAATTTTGTAATTCTTTTTCAACATTCTCTCTTTTTTATTGCATAGGAAATTTCCTATGCAACAAGGTTAAGTTACCTTGGGCTGTGCATATTCGCGAAGCGAAATGCACATGTGGCGAAGCCACTTTTTTTACAAATTCTTACATATTATACCATATTTTTACTAGTGACGCAATATGTAAACCAAAAATATAGGGTAAAATTGTACCGAAAAATATCCCAGTTACTTTATCATAACTAGGATATTTTTATCTGTACTTTGCTTAATAGATTGTTTTATTCTTTTTTTGATATTCTTCAAACAAAGAAATACATTCCTCACGGTTAATTTGTTTTAAGTTAATTAATTCTTTATTATGTCCTGCTAGATATTTATAAATAGCATCATCTCGAAAACCAATGTTTCCTGCATCTTCTCGTGTACATCCATAATATATTTCTTTTATATTTGCCCAAATAATAGCGGATAAGCACATTGGACATGGCTCACAGGAAGTATATAAAATGTAACCCGATAAATCATAGGTGCCTAGCTTTTGGCAAGCTTCCCTTATAACTGTTACTTCTGCATGAGCAGTTGGGTCATTGCTAACAAGTACTCTGTTATTTCCTTTTGCAATAATGTTACCTGCTTTATCGGTAATAACTGCACCAAATGGTCCTCCTTCTCCTGCATTTGCTCCATGCTCGGCACATTCTTTTGCAATTTTCATATATTCATTCATATGTTTCCTCCTTCGGTGTTTTTGTGTTAGTATATACGAGTTTTAGAGGAAATGTCAAGGGACGTCGCCATACTCCTCCTTTGCATAAGCAAAAATAGTATTAAGTTTGCAAAAAATGTCGAAAAGTAATAGTTTTGCAAGTGTATTTGCAAAACTATTGACAAATATTTAAAAAAATGTTATATTTTAAATGGAGATGATTAGTGTGATTATAAGAGAAAATTATTTAAATTTACTAATTGAAGCAAAAGATACCGAATTTATTAAAGTTATTACTGGTGTTAGAAGAAGTGGTAAGTCTACATTATTATTGATGTTTAAAGAATATCTTTTGAATAATAAGGTGGATGAAAAAAATGTTATCCATATGAATTTTGAATCTGCAATATATGATTATATAAAGGACTATAAAGATTTATACAATGAAATAAAAAGCAAAATTCGTAATGGAAAAATGTATATATTGTTAGATGAAATTCAAAATATAGAAAAATGGGAAAAGGCAATTAATTCATTGAATATTGACTTTGATGTAGACATTTATATTACTGGTTCTAATGCATATTTACTATCGAGTGAACTAGCAACATTGTTGTCGGGTAGATATATTGAAATAAAAATGTATACATTGTCGTTTAAAGAATTTCTTAAATTTAATGGCTATAATCAAGAACATATAGAAGATAAGTTTAATGAGTATTTGAAGTATGGAGGACTTCCAGCAATAACGCAAATTAAAGAAAAGAATAATTTAATTATGTCATACTTGACTGATATTTATAACACAATCGTAAAAAAAGATATTATTGAAAGAAATAATATTAAAGATATTGCCCTTTTAGAAAATATAGTAAAATATATTTCTTCTAATATTGGAAGTTCCGTTTCAGCCAATAAAATAAGTGATTATTTAAATAGCAATAAAATAGTTGAAAAAACAAATCATCAAACAATTGATAATTATTTAAAGATGTTAGAAAATGCCTTTATTGTCTATAAAGCTGAAAGAAGTGATATAAGAAGCAAAGCTTTACTAAAAACATTAGGCAAATACTATATAGCAGATACAGGATTAAGAAATATAATTTTGGGCTTTAGAAATATTGATGAAGGACATTTGTTAGAGAACGTAGTATATATAGAATTGTTACGAAGAGGATATAAGATTAGTATTGGTAAAACATTAGATTACGAAGTAGATTTTGTAGCAGAAAATCCGGAAGAAATAAAATATTATCAAGTAACCAAAAGCTTATTGGACGATAATGTTAAAGAGAGGGAAATTAGAAGTTTAGAAAGTATACCGGATAATTACGAAAAAACTATTCTAACAATGGATAAAACAATTAATAAAGATTATAACGGAATAAAAGTAAAAAATATTATAGAATTTTTGCTAGAAAATAATAATGGGAAATAACTAATAGTAATGCTTTTTTCAAAAAACTTGCATAAACTCTAGTATTTTTCCACATTTTGTGATATAGTAGTAATCGTAAATATAGAAGAAAAGGACTGATACTATGTCATATAACTTTAATGAAATTGAGAAAAAGTGGCAAGAATATTGGGACGAGCATAAAACCTTTAAGACAGATGTCTGGGATTTTTCAAAGCCTAAATTCTATGCACTTGATATGTTCCCTTACCCATCTGGACAAGGGCTACATGTTGGTCATCCGGAGGGCTATACAGCAACTGATATTATGTCTCGTATGAGAAGAATGCAAGGGTACAATGTTCTTCATCCAATGGGATGGGATGCCTTTGGTCTTCCTGCAGAGCAATATGCCATCAAAACAGGAAATCATCCAGCAGGTTTCACTGCAAAGAATATTGAAACTTTTAAAAAGCAATTGAAAATGCTTGGTTTTTCTTTTGACTGGGATAGGGAAATTTCCACTTGTGACCCTAGTTATTATAAATGGACACAATGGATTTTCAAACAATTATATAATGATGGACTAGCAAAACTAATTGAAATGCCTGTTAACTGGTGTGAGGGCTTAGGTTGCGTGCTTTCTAATGACGAGGTTATTAATGGAAAAAGCGAAAGAGGAGGATTTCCTGTTGTTCGTAAGAATATGAAGCAATGGGTAATGGATATTCCTAAATATGCAGAAGTTCTTCTTTCTGGATTAGATGAAGTAGACTGGCCAGAATCCACCAAAGAGATTCAAAGAAATTGGATTGGTAAATCGGTTGGTGCAGAAGTTACATTTAAAGTAGCTGGCACGAATAAAACATTCACAGTATTTACAACAAGAGCTGATACTTTATTTGGTGCTACCTATTGTGTGCTTTCTCCAGAGCATGAATTAGTAGATGAAATTACAACGTCTGAGCAAAAAGAGGCTGTAGAAGAATACAAAGCAATGGCAGCTGCTAAATCCGATTTAGAAAGAACAGAATTAAATAAAGAAAAAACAGGATGCTTTACAGGAGCTTATGCTATTAATCCAGTTAATGGAAAAGAAATTCCTATTTGGATTTCCGATTATGTTTTAGCAACCTATGGTACTGGTGCTATTATGGCAGTACCGGCTCATGATGAGAGAGATTATGCATTTGCAAAGAAGTTCGGAATTGAAATTACTCCTGTACTCGAGGGTGGAGATATTTCAAAAGAAGCCTTTACAGGAGACGGATTGCATATTAATTCTGATTTCTTAAATGGTCTTGGAAAACAAGAAGCAATTGATAAAATGATTGCATGGCTTGAAGAAAAAGGTATTGGCGAGAAGAAAGTAAACTACAAATTACGTGAATGGATATTTGCAAGACAACGTTATTGGGGTGAGCCAATTCCAATTGTATTTACCGAGGGAGACGAAATTCATGTTTTGGCAGATGAGGATTTACCATTAATTCTTCCAGAGCTTGAAGATTATGCTCCATCGAAAACAGGAGCCTCTCCTTTGGATAAAGCAACTGATTGGGTAAATACCACCTTTGAAGGAAAGCCAGCAAGACGTGAAACTAGTACAATGCCTGGTTCAGCAGGTTCTAGTTGGTACTTCTTAAGATATATTGATCCTCATAATGATAAGGAAATCGCAGACCCAGAGCTTCTAAAGCACTGGATGCCAGTAGATTTATATGTTGGTGGACCAGAGCATGCGGTAGGTCATTTGCTATATTCTCGATTTTGGAATAATTATTTATACAATAAAGGCATTGCTCCAACAAAAGAGCCATTTACCAAACTTCGCCATCAAGGAATGATTCTTGGTTCGAATGGAGAAAAAATGAGCAAATCGAAAGGAAATGTTATTAACCCAGATGACATGGTAAAACAATATGGAGCCGATGCTTTAAGAGTTTACGAGATGTTTATGGGACCAATCGATGCAGCAAAGCCTTGGGACCCAAACGGTATTGACGGTTCTAAGAAATTCTTAGATAGAGTTTGGAGATTGTTTGTAGAATCTGGTAAAGTACAAGAAAAAGAAAATAAAAACTTGGAAAAAGTATACCATTACACCGTAAAAAAAGTAACAAACGATTATGAAAACATGTTCTATAACACTGCTATTTCGCAAATGATGATATTTATTAATAGCGCAACCAAGGAAGATGTACTTCCTAAAGAATATGCCGAGGGATTTGTAAAACTACTTAGCCCAGTAGCACCACACATTGCAGAGGAACTATGGAATCGTTTAGGACATAACGATACCATTACCTACGAAACTTGGCCAACTTACGATGAATCCAAACTTGTAGAAGACACCGTAGAAATTCCTGTACAAGTAAATGGAAAAGTAAGAGCTACTGTAGAAATTGCTGTAGATGCGAGCGAAGAAGAAGTAAAAGAAACAGTTCATAAAAACAGTAATGTGCAAGCACAATTAGAAGGAAAAAATGTAGTAAAGGAAATCTATGTAAAGAATAAGATTTATAACATTGTTATAAAGTAATTAAAGACTTGAACTTGAACAAAAGGGACACTCCTTTTTGTTCAAGTTTTTGTAACATTTTTGTAACACAAAAGTAATATTATTGTAATATTTCTTTTGTGTTTTTTGTAGTATAATGTTGGTATATGAATTACTAAGGAGAAATACGTATGAGTATTGAATCAGATTTAAAAAAGGATGGAATTACCGTTGTTGGTAAGTTAGATACATTAAGCGTAAATACCATTTCGAGGAACATAGCAGAAAAAATTTGTAGGACTTTTCCAGAACAAAACTTTATTTTTCAAAATCTTTTTATTGCATTATCTAGAATACCAATGTATATCGCAGACATTCCAGCGGGATTTGCGGAAGCTACTTATTTTTATAAAAATTCTTCCATGTATTTCAAGCAAGGCTTATCATTAGAGGAATTAGAAAAGTTTGCAGTACATGAGTTTATTCATTATTTGCAAGAGATTAAAGATAAAAAAGGACGTTTAGTAAAACTCGGTTTGTGCGATTTTGGAGATTTAAAGGTTTGTGGCATGGGCTTAAACGAGGGAGCTGTTCAACTTATGGCTTCCAAAGCTTTGGAATCACCAGAAGAAATTGTAAAATATTATGGCATTTCCTTTCCTACTATTAGCCCATCTTATTATCCACTTTTATGCAATTTAGTAAACCAGATGGCTTACGTAGTGGGAGAAGAAACACTTTATGATAGCACTTTTTATGGAACAGATGCTTTTAAAGAGCGTTTTGCCAATTTGTGTGGAGTAGACAATTTCTTTAAGATTCAATCCAATTTAGATAAAATTATGGAAGCAGAAGAAAAAGCGATAAAACTAAACAACAAGTTAATGAGTGATGATGTTGAGGGTAACAAAGCACAAAAAATTGCCAAGAAAATAGAAGCTTATAAAACAAAAATCGGAAAACTTTTCTTTGAAACGCAAAATTTAATTTACACATCTTACTTTAACACACAATTTACTAAGCTTTCTACTACCGCTGATATTGATGAATATCGTTTGCGTTTATACAATTACAAAAACTATATGGGAATTTCGGACAATTATTCTGACTTTAACGAATTTTACATTAATAAAATGATGGATTTAGATAATAAATATGAAAGCATTATGAATAATACTGGTTTAGTAGTAGCTAATAATTCGACAATTGCTAGATTTTTCCGCAAAATAAGAGCAATTTTATCGGCTACCGTAGAACTAAAAAAATAAATATAGTAAGAGCTTGAACAAAAGGGACACTCCTTTTTGTTCAAGCTCTTAAACGTTTAGGAGTGTCCCTTTTGTTCAAACTTTTAATTCAGTCATTATTTTTTGCGCAGAACAAGTGCGTCCCCAATTGCGCAAGCAGTATCTCTTCCGGCACGAGCCGCCCAAGCTACTGTGGCTTTATCTCCTGCCAAATCTCCTCCTGCATAAATTTTTGGATTGGAAGTTTTGTGATTTTCGTCTACTTCTATATATCCCCATTTATTTAGTGCTAGTCCTAATTTTTCTACAATTTCTTTTTCTGGACTTGAGCCTACTGCCATTACAACATAATCCATATCCATTACATAGTTACTGTTTTCTATGTTAACTGGTACTTCTCTTGTTTCTCCCTCTTTTTTTACTAACTCGGTTCTAATACATTCTATTTTTTCAACTTTTTTGTCTCCTAAAATTTTTACTATATTATTCTGAAATAAAAACTCGATACCCTCTTCTTTTGCTTCCGCAATTTCTTTTGTCTCTGCTGGCATTTGTTTTTCTGCCCTACGGTAGATGACGGAAACCTTTTCTGCTCCTAGTCTTTTTATGGTTCGTGCGCAATCCATTGCCACATTGCCACCGCCAATTACGGCTACTTTCTTACCTACATAAGATGGATGTTTTCCTGTTTCTAATAAACGATTTCCTCCATAAACGCCTTCTAAGTCTTCTCCCTCAATATGCATTTTTGCAGGAATATTAGCTCCAAATCCTAAGAAAATAGCATCATAATTGTTTTCTAGCTCTTTTAAATCTAAATTTTTTCCTAGCTCTTTGTGATATTCTACTTTTATTCCTAAGCTTAGAATGGCTTCCACTGTTTTTTGCAATACGGATTTTTCCAATCGAAATTCTGGTATTCCGTGGGATAAAATACCGCCTAGCTCTCCTTGTTTTTCAAAAATGGTAACTTCTGCTCCACTTCTTGCTAAAAAAGCACTACAAGTAAGACCAGCAGGACCGCCTCCTACCACTGCCACTTTTTTTCCTTTTAATTCGTCTGTCTTTTCTAACTTTTCATACCACTTGTTTTTTAGCGCCTCATCAAAAACATATGCTTCAATCTTTCCTATTTGAACTGGCTCTCCTTTAATTCCGCGTACACAGCTTCCCTCACACTGCTTCATATGTGGGCATATTCTTCCGCAAACGCTTCCTAGAACTGTGGTATTGCTTAATATTTTGTATGCCTCTTCTACCTTTCCCTCTTTTACTTGCTTTATAAAGGCTGGTATGTCATTATTTAGTGGGCAACCTTTATTACTACAAGGTTTTGCAGGGCAATTCAAGCAATATTCTGTGGCTTTTTGTATTTCTTCGCTTATTTTCTCATTCATCTCTGTGTTCATCCTTTCTTTCCTTTTAGGACATTTCAAAATTCCATCCTTTTAACTATAAACACAAAATGATGTTTTGTCAATATACTTTGACCAATTGTTAGGACAATCTTCATTTTAGCTATTGCTATTTTTTATAGAAATGATATAATCTTTTTGTATTATAATGTTAGGAGGAATTTCTATGAAAACCAAAAAAATTTGGCTTATTTTATCCCTTATTCTTCTTATTGTTATTATCCTTTTTATTGTTTTAACAGCACGAAAATTCATCATTATTGGAGATTTAGAAGAAAAAGTAAATCAGCAAAATGCTAGGAACAATATTTATGTAAAAGTAGATACATCTGATATCTCGGGAGAAATTTTTAAAAAGGACGATACCATTAAGGCAATTTTAAATTATAAGGACTCTGACACGAAAGTAATCCAAGTAGCAAGTGGCACTACACGCACTGTGTACACTGAAAGTAATGCAGAAAGCGATGCAGAAGACAGTGCAGATAGTAATACAGAAAAAAAGGCATATGTTAATGAAAATGAAACCTTAAATACAAATGTTATTTCTAATGCAGTAGCTACCGATGGTTTTTGGAGCAAATTAAATTTTAGTTTACTCTCTCATATTACTACCGAGCTAATCGAAGATACGGAATACTATGTATTAGAAAATAAGCATAATTCTAATTTTATGCTTCCCGTAAATTGTGACAATCTAAAAGTTTATATTGAAAAAGAAACCGGATTGATCTGGAAAGAAGTGCTAATTTTTGAAGATGGTACGGAAGAAACGACTACTTATGAATATTCTTTTGATACCGTTACTGATGACGATATTCAAGTACCAGATATAACTGAGTATGAGGTACAAGAATAAAAGCACAGCTTATCCAGCCATGATATTAGTAGTTGTATTTGCCTTATTTTGCTTATTTTCTTCATATAGAAAATAATGCATTAGTGCTATTGTCTCGCTAGAGGTTCTAATGTAACCTTCGGCGAGCAATTTTTTTGCTTCTTCCAAGGGAATGGTTACTACCTCAATGTCTTCTGTTTCATCTAAGTTTCTTTGTGTTTTTACCAAATCGGTTGCTAAAAAGATAGCAATTCTTTCATTCGAATAACCTATTGCAGTGTACTCTTCTCTTATTTTTTTTATTTTACCTGCTTTGTATCCTGTTTCCTCTTCTAATTCACGTAAAGCTGCATCTTCCGGTGTTTCTCCATTTTCCACCATTCCTGCTGGAAAAGCTAATACATTAATCCCAATTGGTGTACGTGGTTCTTTTATCATAATTAACTTATTATCTTCCGTTAATGGCATAATAATTGCTGCTTTTCCTGCTAATACGTGCTCACGGTAAAGGATATCTCCTGTTCGTGGATTTTTGTAATGCAATTCTTCTACTGTAATTCTTTTTCCTTTGTATGCTACTTTTTCATCTAAAATCTCATAATCTATTTTTGAAAAAAATTCGTTTTCCATCTTTATTGATACTTCCTTTCAACGTTCATAGAACATCACAAGCTACCTCTTCTAGTTCTTCTGAGGCGCAATGTTGCTTTAATCCTCAGCTATTTCTTGATATTTTCTTATTACTTCTTTTAAATCTAACCAGAATTCAATTTTTTTATTTTCATCCCTTAAAAGTGCGGCGGGATGCCAAGTTGGCATGTATAATATTCCTTTTTTTTCAATCCATTTTCCTCTCGAAGAAGTAATACCATATTCTTTCCCACAAATGTTTTTTAGTGCTGTACTCCCTAGTAGCACAATAATTTTCGGGTTAACCAGAATTACTTGATTGCGCAAATAATTCAAACAAGCCTCTGCTTCGTCTTCTTCCGGCACTCTGTTTGCTGGTGGTCTACATTTTACAATATTGGCAATATATACCTTTTCTCTTTCCAGTCCTAGTCCTTCAAAAGCTTTATCCATTAACTTTCCTGCTTTTCCTACAAAAGGAATTCCTTGTTTATCCTCGTCTGCACCTGGTCCTTCTCCTATTAACATGATATCCGCATTTTTATTTCCTGTTCCAAACACAATATTTAATCTCGTTTTGCATAATTTGCACTTATTACAATTTTCAATCGATTCTTCTAGTTCTTCCCAATTATTGTACATTTCTTTGTCCTTTCTCTTAAAACAAGCGAGCTATCTAACTTTTTCGTCTACTCCATAAAATTCTCCGTAATTTCTATTTTTACCTTCTTGCTGGTGTCAATTTTCGCTTTTCCCCCCACAGGGATTACCGTTTTCTTCTCGGTATGTCCGAAATTGTTCGATTTTATAATAGGAAAAGTATATTTATCTTCCAAAACATCTAGTAAAATTTTCTCTAATGCTACACTTCCGTCATAATTTCCTACCCAAATCCCTTTAATTTTATCAAAAACGCCATTTTGCTTCATATGGTATAAATAATTGCAAACTCTCTCTGGTGGTGTTTCTAAGCAAAATTCCTCCATAAATAATATCTTGTCAGTAAAGTCAATGGCATAATTGCCTGCGACCATCTCTGTTGTTAAACTTAAATTTCCTCCCACAAGAATGCCTTCCGCTGTGCCCTCTTGAATTGTTTTATACTCATCATCTTCTTGTCCTAGAGCCATGTTTCCTTCCATAAAGCGTTTGATGGCTTCTTCATAAGCGTATGGAGTAGCCCATGAAGTTAATGCTTTAAAAGTAGGACCATTAAAAGTAATTACTCCTGTTTTGGCATAAATTGCATTTTCTAAAGAGGTGCTGTCACTAAATCCACAGAGTGGCTTTGGATTATTTTTTATCAGTTCATAATCTAAATATTCAAAAACAGAATTGGAATTAAAACCTCCACTTACACAAAAAATAAGCTTTACCTCTTTATCGGCAAACATGGCATTAATATCTTCTGCTTTTTCCTGCGGTGTTGCACTATATCCAAGCGTTTTCTTGAATGCATTCTTTCCAAATTTCACTTTTAATCCTGTACTTTCCATTAGCAGTACAGAATTATTAATCGTCTCCAAATCGTCTTCATCAATTTTGGAAGATGGTGCTATAACGCCTACTGTATCGCCTTTTTTAAGTTTTTGAAACATGGTTTTCCCTCCTGTTTTTCAATTTTTACTTTTTCTTTATGCATTTCTATCGATTTCGTACTTAACTATTGTATCATTTTTTAGATGCAAAGGCAACTAATTTTTGGTCGTTTTCTTGAACAAAAGTTACTGGATAGTTACAATTCACGGTTGTTTTAATCGTAGCAATGTATATTTTAAATTTATGTTGGAGTGCTTAAGGTGGGGACCGACAAGTTTACAAACTGTTAAACGAAACATAAGTGGAGTTTATACAGTTTGTACGCAGTTGGGGGCCGGAAACATAAATTTAAAATATACATTGTTACGACTTTTTAGAACAAGCTTTGAATGGTAACACTGACTAATGAAGAAAAAATGCATTTGCCTTTTTCTTAAAAGCGTAGTATAATAGATAACGTAGTTACCATAAGAACAGTTCCATACAATTAAATGGAGCGACATTAGAAAGGAGAATTTTTATGCCTGGTTACTTAATTCATTTAGCATCTTGTTACCCCGGCAGCTTATCTTCGCAAAGTTTTCGGCTTGGAGTAGAAGCGCCCGATTTGCTAAAAGGCTATTATAAGCGATTTGGCTTAGAGGGTGCTCGGAGTAAGTGGGAATCCTTAAGAATTCCCGGCATTCCTCGCTTCGACCGATTTGAAAAAAGAGTTCAGCAACCAGAGCTAAAAGGCTCTACAGACGGACTACATTTTGGTCCAAGTTCCTCGCCAGATTTAACTGCGTTCTGGAATTCATTATCCTTGCCGGAGCAATACTCTCCGTTTTGGCGGGGATATCTGTGGCATCTAGCTACAGACAAAGTCTTCTATAAGAGGCTTCGCATTGAAGAACTTCTTAAGAAAAAAATGGCAACGATGCAAAGAGGTAAGAAAGCATACGAAAAAGAGGTTTCTCAACTGCACCTAGATTGGGATAGGACAAATTCTCTTGTCTTAAGTCACTATCCTCATTTGTTCATTCCTCTGGAACTGCAAGAGCTTGATGTGATTCACTTTGTAGAGGATAAAAACTTTCGCTATATAAGCGAGATTATCCTACTGGACACTATTGACTATTTGAGGAAATTCGATCCCCTTTCTGATGGAATCATGAACTCCATCCAGTTCATTCTGGAAGGATAAAAGAAATACGGAGACAGTTTTAATCTGTCTCCGTATTTTATTCGTTTTAGGAATTATGGTTATTAATCATTCTTGTTATATTTTAATAAAAATCAATCTCCATTTAAAAATTCTAGAAATTATAAAATCATTCCAATAAACGCACCATTTCTACCCGATTGTTCTTTGTCTACGCGGTAAGAATGAAATAAATCGGAATGGCAAACTGTACAAATGCCACTATCCATAATGTTTTCTGGCACTAACCCCGCTTCCTGCAAAATTAGCTTATTAATTAAAGTAGTATCAATGTTATATTTTTGCTTTTCTTCTACTTTTCTGCCTCTTTCTATTATTTCTTGTATTCTTCCCGTATAAGTAAATTCTTTTTCAAATAGCTTCATTACATCTTCCTCTACCTCAAAATGGCATTTTTGAATACATGGACCAATGCAACAAATAATATCTTCTGGATGGCAGTCAAATTCCTTTTTCATTTTTTCTACTGCTTTCTTTCCAATTTGTTGCAGTGTTCCTTTCCAGCCAGAATGCACATCTCCCACCACTTTTTTCTTATCGTCATAAAAGAATAAAGAAGTGCAATCTGCAGATGTTGTACACAAAAAAATATTCCTTTGGTTTGTAATCATTCCGTCTACCTCATCCCATACTTCTTCTGGTCGGTTTACTATTTCTACTCTGTCGGTATGGGTTTGATGTGGTTTTATGATGTTATGATAATCTATTTCAAGCGCTTTTGCTATTTTTTTGTAGCTATCAATTAAGTCGGTTTTATCTTGCCCTTTTATCTGAACATTTATATGATTCTTTCGCAATGTATAACAATGCTTTACATTTGGAAATTCTAGCAATTTTCTAAATTGCAGAAATTCCGTTCCATCTATTTTTTTATGAACGATTATGTCATTGGTCAAATCCAATACTTTCACCTCTTTCTCTGTTTTTTCAATTTGGACGTTAGGGACACTCTTTTTTGTCCAAGTTTTTGGTGAACGTTGGGGACACTCCTTTTTGTTTAAGAACTTGAACATTTAGGAGTGTCCCTTTTGTTCAAGTTCTTGAACGTTTAGGAGTGTCCCTTTTGTTCAACCCTTCTCCTTCATTTGCTCTAGAATCGTGTCTCTCTCTGCATTGCCAATATACGTATACTCCTTTTTGCCGATTCCTGTATTAAAGTTACAAATGGACTTATATTTACAATACTCACATGGTGTTTTGCCACCTTTTATTTTGTAATATGGTTTTACCTGTATATTTCCCTCTAAAATATTGTTTGCAATTTGTTTTATTATTTTATTCGTATATTTCTGCAAGTTTTCAAATTGCTGTCTTGTAATGGTACTACTTCGGCTAGGAGTAATTTCTCCCTTTGTGTTAATGTAAGCGGGCACCATATTGGCATAGCCTGTCGAAAAGCTTTTGTCCATCTTTTTAATCATATTCACATCTGCTAGAATGAGACCTTTCATTTTAAATTGTTTGCGAATTTCCGCTTCTATTTTTGCCTCGTCTGCTCCTTTTGCCACATTGGCGCTAGGATCCATTAAGGTAAAGTAAAGCACTCCTGCTGGCATAACATCTTCGATATTGCAGACAGCGTCCAAATAGGTTAATAACTGTAATTGTAAGCCTGCCACAACCTCATTTAGGTTAATGTCCTTGGCAGAAGATTTGTAGTCGATAATTCGTATATAATTTCCCTCTGGTGTTTTTGCAATGTCAATACGGTCAATCTTCCCTGTGATTTCTACTTTTTTTCCATCTTCTAGTTGTAATTGAATTGCTGGATATTCCTTGCCATTTTTGAATTCCATTTCATGTCCCATTACTTCAAAATCGCTATATTTTAAACTGTCTACAATATAAAGAATAGAAGTTTGAATCACTCTTTTTAGTCGATTGGCTAAAACTTTATATTTTGGTATGCTGGTAAAAATATAATTTCGTTTTAATTGCAATTTTTCTTCAATTACTTCTTCTACTATTTCCTGTATTTCTTCTTGCGTTACGGTTTTAACATCTAAATTTCTTTCTTGCAATTTGTCGAAAAAGCTATCAATTACGTCATGCATAAAGGTACCGGTGTCAATCGATTGCACTTTAAATTCTTCTTTTTCTGAAAGATTTAGCCCATATTTTAAGTAATACGAAAATGGACAAGATTGGTATTGCTCCAGTCTTGAAATACTTGTTCTTAAGGTGTCTCCATATAATTTTTGTAATAACTCTTTGCTTAAGTTGTCTGGCTGAATATGGAAATGTAGCGCCTCTAAACTGTTCTTTAGCCTTTCTTTCCACTCTGGTGTAGTCACATAATAGTGGTATAGCATTAGCCAAGTATCTTCTATTTCTTTTCCCTCTTTGTAATCACGTAATTTATCTAATAGTGCTTCAAACGTGCTCTCTTCTGTGCTAACCGAATATCTCTTTTGAATAACATCGCTTTCTTCTATTAGGTTAGGAAATATCTTTTTCACTCGGTTTCGTAAAATGGATGGTCGTAGTGCCTTTCCCTCGATGTCTGCAGATGAATAGGATAGATATAGTTTTTCTTCGGCAGTTCCAAAGGCTTTGTAGATATTGAAGTTGTCATCATACAATTGCTCTGTTGTACCTTTTGCAAGTTCCATGCCTTGCTCTTTTAAAATATCTCTATCCTTATCATTCAAAAAGCCTTCGTTTTTGTTGACGCTTGGGAACATTCCATCATTTAGCCCAATGATAAATACAGCTCGTACTTTGTGGCTTCTTGACCTATCCACATCTCCCACGGTTACTTGGTCTTGCGTACTTGGTATTTTGCCTAAGCCGGTATTTCCTAGTCCCGTTTTTAGTATTTCCGCATATTGGTCAAAACTTAGTTTTCTCTCGCCTAGCACCAGCACCATTTCGTCGAAAAGATTCATCATAATGGTATAACTGCTTTCCAATTCTTTCGCTTTTTCTAATTCTCCCATCTCTTCTAAATCTTTTATTCTTTCGCTTAACCTTTGTTGGATGCTATTTTCAATTAAAAATTGATATAGCTTCGAGGTGATGCTTTTTACATCTTTACTGCTAGATAACGCATTTTTTAGGCTTAACAATGGCTCGATTATCTTTTCTCGTATATGTAAAATCTTTTTTTGCTCTTCTTCTGTTTCCTGGTAAAAATTCCATTCTACTTGATACCATTTTGCTCCCTTAATGCCCCATTTGATAGCATAATTTTCTATCACATAGACATCGTCTTCTTCGATTTCTTTTACCAAACCGGTTTTAATATATTCCAAAATACTGTCTGTCGTCCAGTTCTTGGCAAAGATATTTAAAACCGCTAAGAGGTATTTTACTAATACATTTTGGCTCAAATCCTTTTTTTCATCGATAAACACCGGAATATGGTATTTGGCAAAAATAACTTTGCATAAATTTGCATACCCCTCTAAGTCTTTGGTAATAACCGAAATGTCTTGGTATCGATATTGCTTATCATGCACTAGTTTTACAATCTGCTCTGCCACATACTCTATTTCAGAATATTGATTTTTTGCTAGGAATAAGCTTAAATTTTCCACTTTTTCGGTATACTGGTGATACGGAAAAGCATAGATGTTTTGCTCTAAATGCTTTAGCTCTGATGCTTTAAATCGATACGTTTTTTCTAAGCAAACATTTTCTTGTACCGCACAATTTTCTTGCTTTGCGATTTGCAATATTCTATCTAAGGTCACTTTATTGGCATAAAAAACATCAGTATCTGGATTGGTACTTACCTCAATGTCATCGGTACACACAGTAATCGTAACTTGATGCGCCTTTTGTAATAACTTTCTTAGAATTTCATACTCTTGATGGGTAAATCCGACAAATTCGTCAATATAGATATCGGTATCATCAAATTCTTGTACCAAATCAAGTGTTTCTGCTAGTCTCGTTAAATTATCGTTTTCATCTAAATACTCACTTTGGATGCATTCTTCGTATTTTTCGTATATTTCTAGCATATCTTGCAACTTTGTTTGCAAATATTTATTTTGCACTTTCTCTTTTTCTTGCTTTAATTGTTCCACTGTGATGCCATGCTTTTTAAACTCCGTAATTTGTGTGCCAATCATCTCCACATTTTCTTGCGTTTTCCCAATAAATTTAAGATTCTTTTTTTCTTCCGAAAGAATCTGGTACAAAAGCATCGCTTTCCCGCTGGAAGAAAGATTCTTTAAATTACTACTTCCTATCTCTTTGCTCACACGGTAAGCCATACGGTTAAACGTTAATACCTCTGCCGAAACAACAGCAGTCATGGTTTGTGCGGTCACGTCGGTGGTTGGAGTTGTGAATGTGTCTGAGGCTACAGGCATTGGCTCGGATGTGTGTGGTAATATTGCTACTGACGCTGTGGATGAAGCCACTGCTTCCATTAGCTTTTTCTCTGCCGTAAACGAAAACTGCTCTGGAGTAATAATATATATTTTTCGTTTTTGCCCATGCTTTATTTTTTCTGCTATCTCCTTAAATAGGTATGTACTCTTTCCGGTCCCAGACCTACCATAAACAATTCTTAAACTCATATTTTTCTCCTTTTTAGTCCAATTTGGGGACAGGCGTTTTTCTCTACTTTTTTCCAGTTTAGGGACAGGTCTTTTTCTCTCATTTGCTCTCATTTTCGCGAAATTAAGATATCAATTTTCGTCTTATTTTTCCATTTTTGCTCTAGTACTACTTTTCAATTGCTTTATTATTTCTTCTTTACGAACGGGTGTCCCAATTTTGGAAAAAAGTAGAGAAAAACGCCTGTCCCCAAATTGGAATTTATGCGGTGTCTCTTTTCCAATAGAACAAGTATTGTTGTGCTATCCCCTCTAAAGCTCCATACTTTTCTTTGGCTAGTTTTTCGATTTCCCTTTTATTTACTTTTGTTTCATCTTCTTTTTTTAGGTATAACTCATTCATTACTCTTCTTACCCATACATCTATTGGAAATACATCCAATCTTTTTAGGGTAGAGAATAGTAATATGCAATCTGCCACTTTTGGCCCTACCCCTGCCAAAGTTAAAAGTGTGTCTCTTGCTTTTTGGGTGTCTGGCTCTTCATGTAGTTTTTCTAAATTCACTTCTTTATTTAGAATTTTGTGTGTTGTTTCGTATACACGTACATCGCGGAAACCTAAACCCAATTTGCGTAAGTCTTCTACACTTGCTTTTGCTAACTCCTCTATGGTTGGGAAAGTGTAATAGTCTCTTCCCTTCCATTCTATTTTATTACCATACTTTTTTGATAAGCGTTCTATAATGCCTTTAATTCTTGGTATGTTGTTGTTTGCTGAGATTATAAAAGAAATGATGGTCTCCCACAAGTCTTGGTTTAAAATACGAATTCCGCTTCCATATTTGATACTATTAGCTAAATAGTTATCTATTTTAGATAATTCGCTTTTTATTTTCTCATAATCTCTTTTTAAATCAAAATAATCGGTGACCAACGTTTCTAAATTATCAGCACCAAAGCTCGAAAAGAGAATGGTGTTATCCACTTTTTTCACATTAATTACATTATCCCCTACTACACCTGTGTAACTTCCGTCTTTTTCTTCGTCCCATCGAAAGCACTGTCCACATTCGAAAATGTGCTTTGGCTCGAATGAGGATGTGTTTTTTAGTATGTATTGTTGTTCGTACATTTCTACTAGATTCCTCTCTTTCTATACACTAGTTTGGTTCTTCTTGTATCTGGTCTAGACCAACCTTGTCTGTTTCTACAATATTTTTAATAGCAAATTCTTGAAAAATGGTAGCATTATCTCTTTTTTTATTTTCTCCAACTGTAATACTTCCTTCGAAAGTAAATTCGTAATTTTTATTTTCTTCTAAAGAATACTCTTTATTTACCTTTATAAGGATTGGTTCTTCCTGTTGAAATTGTGCTACTACATAATATTGATCTGTCCCTGACTCATTTGTCCTATCTAAATCTGCAATAACTTGATAAGTTCTCGTAAATTGTACATTCTTTATTTCAATAGTAATTCCTTGCCTTGCTTTTTGATATGCATCATGATAATCCATAAAAAAGCTACCAATACAAATTTTACTGTTTGCTTCTTTTTCCCAATCTGGTGTTTCATCTGTATAAAGTCTATTAAAATCAATTACTTTATAACCTAATCCCCAATACTCCATTGTTCCACCATCAGAATAAATTGTCATTGGAATACAAAAAATTGGTAGTTTTTGTTCTTTCACTCTGTTATAATCTACCGCATAACAAATAATTCCCAATACGATAATAATTGCTAAAAGAATTAGTACAATTTTTAGTGCTTTTTTCACTATAATCATCCCCCTTTTACTAATGCTATTCTTCTGCACTAGCTATTTCTCTCTACCTTTTTGCATCAAAATGAGAAACTACTTTTGCACAAAGAATAGTTTTATTTATTTCTATTATATAAATTTAAAATGGTAGTGTCAATTGTTTGTTTTGGGATTTTTTAAGAAAAAATTGTTTTACTTAAACCCCTTTCCCCACACCTCTCTTGCACTAGAAATTACAATAAAGGCTCTTGGGTCTATTTCTTGCGCAATTTGTTTTATTTTCGCTACCTCATTTCGAGAAGCTACCACCCAAAGCATCATTCTTTTTTCTTTCGTATAAGTTCCTTTTGCATAAACAGCAGTGCTTCCTCTTTCTAACTTCAAGGCAATTTCCTGTGCAATTTCTTTGTATTTATTTGATACAATAAACATCATCTTTGTAAAATAAATACCTTCAAACACAATGTCTATCATTTTTCCGCTCAAATAAATAGCAATGGAAGAATATAAGCCAATTTCTATTTCTTTGAAAAATAGAACGTTTAGCAAAATAATGGCTATATCAATGATAACAATCAAGTTGCTAGCCCTGTAGTGTGGTTTGAAAGATCGAATAATGTAAGTTAATAAATCGGTTCCACCAGTAGATGCATTGGCTTTTAAAACAATTGCGGTTCCAATTCCAATTAAGATTCCTCCATAAATACAGGATAGTAAACGGTCCTGTGTCAGACTTCCAAACCTCTCAAACAAATCGATAAATGCGGAAAGAAAAAAGGTTCCAAAAATCCCTTTGATAGCTACTTCTTTTCCAACTCGAATAAGAGCTAAAATGAATAAAGGAATATTTAAAATTAGCATTGTAGTTCCTAATGGCAAGTGAAACAAATAATAGAAAATCGTAGAAATACCTGCAAATCCTCCAGAAGACAATTGGTTTGGTAATAAGAAAAAAGAGGTTCCTGCTGCCATTAACGCACAACCTACAATAATGAAAAAATATTCTTTTATTATTTTCTTAACCAAAATCTGTTTTCGTGACAATTTTTTCATAATAATAAAACCACCTACAATGTAATACTGCGTGCACATTTTACTTCTTTCACTAGTATTTCCCATTATTGGTGATTTTATGCTACAAATTTGCTATTTGTTTTTTACATTTGCATTTTCATCTAAAATTCAACTCGCATTTACTCATACGACTCCAAAATCTCTAGTTCAAATTTTCCCGGCTTTATATTATCATCCTTTTCAATTACCACATCCACATCATATATTTCCTTTAGTTTTAGAATGTTTTCTTTTCCGTGTCCAATAATATTGTTGATGTTAATATCATTTGCTTTTATTTTTACTTTTTTTACTTTTGCATTCACTTTTTTTATCTTTCCAACAATACTATCATACCACATGCTGGATTCTACCAATTGCCTAAATGCAGGATGATATGGTCCTGCTACTACGCTACTCTTTTCGGATGATGGATCTGTTATTTCTTCTGTATTTTGAAGTCCAATTCTTATTACATTTATTTTACTTCTGTTAAACAAATCCACAATTTCTTTGCATCTTTCTACCGCTTGTCCAACAGTAAGTGGTGTATACTCTCCACTTTTATATTCTTCTTCTAATTCTGTATCTTTGATTACTAGTACAGGATAAATTCGTACTATTTTTGGTTTCATTTTAATTAATTCTTTGGCTGTATTAATTTCATCTTGTTTTGTACTTTCTGGTAAGCCTACCATCATCTGATGGCCTAATATAAAGCCATAATGACGGATTAATTTGGATGCTTTTTTCACATCTTCCCCCGTATGTCCTCTTTTGCATCTTTCTAATATGTAATTGTTGGTTGACTGCACTCCAAGCTCAATGGTCTTTACATGATATTTTTTCATTCTTTTTAGAATTTCTTTATTAATGCAATCTGGCCTTGTCGAAACACGAATACTGTTTACTCGTTTTTGTTCAATATAGCTTTGTACCGCTTCTAAAAGTTCCTCTTGCTTTTCTGTTTCAATTGCAGTAAAACTACCTCCAAAGAAAGCTACTTCTACATATTTGTGATTATCCTTAAAGTTCTTTAAATAATATTCTATTGTGTCTTTCACATCTTTTGCTGTAACCATTTTTGTTTGCCCACTAATCTTTTTCTGATTGCAAAAAGTACAATTATTAGGGCACCCTAAGTGAGGAACAAAAATGGGAATAATATATTCTTTTTTCATCCTGTTAGCTCCTTTCTTTGCTTTACTTGAACAGAAGGGACACTCCTATTTGTTCAAGCTTTTGGACAAATAGGAGTGTCCCTTCTGTCCAAGTATCCAAGTTACTTTAATTTTTCTAGTGCTTTTCCTGCTGCATCCATTTCGGCATGCTTTTTGGTTCGTCCTTCTCCAATGGCAAGCTCTTTTCCATTTACTTCTACTTTGACAGTAAATAGCTTGTCATGGTCTGGACCTGTTTCTTTAATTACAGTGTATTTTATATTGACATCTCCATTTTCCTGCAGTTTCTCTTGTAGCACCGTTTTATGGTCTTTCATTCCTACATGTTTCGTAGAACTTTCTATTGCCTCTTTTAAATTGTTCACAATAAATTCTTCTGCTTTTTCTAAGCCACCATCAAAATAAATGGCTGCAATGGTTGCTTCTATGCTGTCAGCTAGGATGGCTGGCTTTTCATTTCCGTTTATTATTAGCTTCGCTTTTTCCCACGAAGATAAAATCACTAAAATTATGCTTTTTAGCTACATTGTACAAACTTTGTTCGCACACTACCTCTGCTCTAACTTTAGTCATTTCACCTTCTCTTAAATTTTGATAATGCGTATAAATATATTTACTTGAGATATACTCTAAAATACTATCTCCTAAAAATTCTAATTTTTCGTTGCTCTCTATATTTTTTTCATAAGCATATGAAGTATGAGTTAATGCTTGTTTTAGCAATGCTTTGTTATTAAAAGTATATCCTATACTTTGTTCTAATTTTTCAAAATTCATTTTACTATTTGTATAATATGCTCATCTTCTAATCCATGAAAATATTTTTACATATTATACTCTCCTTTCATTTTTTGCTTCAAGCATTTCCATTATACACCTTTTTTATGCAAAAAAAAAGAGCTTTCTGCAAAAGATTTTCCCTATTTTTCGACAAAAATGCACAAAAAAACAAAGCAATCTTCTGATTACTCTGCTTTTTTGGTTATGCAATATGATCTTTGATATAATCTACAACATCTCCTACAGAAACAACCTTTTCTGCATCAGCATCTGGTATTTCTATATCAAATTCTTCTTCAAGAGCCATGATTAATTCTACTATGTCTAGAGAATCTGCTCCTAAATCATCTATAAAAGATGCTTCCATCGTAACTGCTGTTTCAGCTACTCCTAATTGCTCTACTATTATTCCTTTTACCTTTTCAAAAACTTCTTCTGAACTCATGATATAAGTTCACCTCCTTATATATTTTCTTCATTTCGTTCTACCTAACAATAATACATATTAATTTAATTGTCAATATATTTTACAAATTTTATTAAAATATTTGCTGTATCCCTTTATTTTAGGCAGTTTTTTGTTGTTGTACTAACTAGTCTGCATCTTCTTTTTGCTTTTCAAAAGCCTCTATCATTTTTTCTACCGCTCTATTCTCCACAAACTGTTCTGCCTGTTTTATGGTAAATTCAAATAGCTTTTCATCACTGCTTCCATGCGCTTTTACCACTGGTTTTTTTACTCCTAAGAACAATGCTCCACCATATTCTTTGTAATCCATTGCTTTTGAGAATTTGTTAATGGCTGGCAAGCTAGGTATTGCCGCTATTTTAGTAAGTATATTTTGTTTCAAACTTTCGGTAAGGCTTCTTTTTACAAACTTTCCTAATCCTTCTACCGATTTTAAGAATACATTTCCTGTAAATCCATCGGTAACTACCACATCTACCTCTCCAGAAAATGCATCTCTTCCCTCTATATTACCAATAAAATTAATATCTAGTTTTTCTGCATTTTCTTTCAGTAGTTGATAAGATTCTCTTGTAAGTTCATTTCCCTTCGTTTCCTCTGTTCCAATGTTTAGCAAGCCTACTGCTGGTGCTTCCATTCCGAAAGTGTTCTTTAAATAGATACTTGCCATCTGTGCAAATTGCAATAAATTAATTGGTTTGCAATTGGTATTGGAACCACAATCCATAAGAAGTAGTCTGCTTTTATAGGCTGGCAAAATTCCTGCTAATGCTGGACGGTCAATTCCTTTAATTCTACCTACTAAAAGTGTTGCTCCTGTAAGAAGTGCTCCCGAATTTCCAGCAGATATAAATACATCTCCTTCTCCTTGTTTTAGCATATTAAATCCTACCACCATAGAAGAATCTTTTTTGTGTTTAATGGCTTGTGTTGGAATATCTTCCATTTCAATGGTTTCAGTTGCATTTTTAATACTTAATCTAGGGGAAATATCGTTAATATTATCTTTTCCATATAATTCTTTAATTCGACTCTTAATGACTTCCTCTTTTCCAATTAGTACTACTTTTGCTTCTATTTGACTTATTGCCTTTACTGCTCCTTTTATGTTTGCATCTGGTGCATTATCTCCACCCATGGCATCTAGTAAAATAATCATTTGGTTTCCTCCAATAATTGTGTTTTTTCTAAATATATATTACTATTTAAATATTTTATAACTAATGCTTGCCAAAGTCAATTGCAAAATGAAAATTTGACTTATCTTTCGAAAAAACTGAAACAAGGGGACACACAATTCGTTTCAAAAATGAAACAAAACGTGTATCCCCCTGTTTCAAGTCTCTTTTCTAATTATATAAGTAATTCTGTGGGTTTACTTCATTTCCGTTTATCCTTACTTCAAAGTGTAAGTGGTTACCCGTCGAGTTACCTGTCGAACCAACTGCTGCAATCGTTTCTCCTGCTTCTATCGTTTCGCCGGTTGAAACATATAATCTGCTACAGTGAGCGTAGTAAGTTTCTACTCCGTTTCCGTTGTTTACTTTTACTACGTAACCGTATCCGCCACTATATCCAGCAAATGTTACGGTTCCGTCAGCTGCTGCTTTAATAGGTGTTCCATAAGGTGCTGCGATGTCTAACCCTGTATGGCTACTAGATCTTATACTTTCTCTGTTACCAAAACGAGAAGTAATAGTACCAGAAACTGGGGTTACTTCTAAATAAACTCCACGTACAGTATGTGATTCTATCTCTTTTTGTTTTTCAATTTCTGCTTCTATTTCTTCTTTCTTTTCTTCTATTTCGTCATCAATACTTGCTGTCGCTACTTTTACTGTATTTTCTTCTTCTTTATCGGTCGTAATTTTATCTGTAATACCTATATCTAATTCTATATCGTCTTCATATTTTTCTGTCATTTCATCTACTATTTTTTCAGCTTCTTCTAAGCTTGATAGAACGGCTTTTTCTTCTCCGTCTAGTGTCACGGCATATAATTGATAGGTGGTTTCAGAACTATCTTCTAGTTTCGCTAATATAACCTCTTCATTGGTTTGCTCCGTCTTATCGACGAATTTTAACTGATATTCTGGCATATATTCAATCGTTGTAAATAATTTTGCTTCTTCTTCTTTATTAATTATTTCATTTACCTTAGCTTCAAATGCTTCTTTGTCTGCAATATAACCAACACTTTGTCCATTTATGGTTACTTCACACACTAGATTGAATTTGAATAGTATAATTATCAACATTATAAACAGTGCAATTGCTACTATATTTATAAGCCTAATCACTTCTTTTGTGTAGTATTTAATTTTCCTGTTTAAAATATAATTTCACACTCCTTTTTGTGACGTGACAAAGTTAATTATACCATATATTCTATGCAATTTCAAATTAAATATTCTATTTTCTCGCAAATTTGGCAATTTTCAGATATTTCGTCGATTTTTGATTTTGTTTTATCTCATGGTTTTCTCACTTTTTCTCGTTTTTTCTTGTTTTTTCTCGTTTTTTCAGCTATTGACATTCGACCTTGAACAAAAGGGACACTCCTTTTTGTTCAAGCTCTTGAACGTTTTGGAGTGTCCCTTTTGTTTAAGGTTTTAAGCCTTTAGATAAACCTTCTTTCCAAATTTGATTTCATTAAATTTCTTTTGTACTTCCATAATAACTAATGGTAGAATAGAGATTCCAATGGTAAAGAGCCATTGTGTTCCATTTAATGGTACTAAACTAAAGATATTCGCAAATAACGGTACCATTACAACAATTACTTGTAATGCCACTCCTAAAAGAAATGCACCTATTAAGTATTTGTTTTCGAAAAGTCCAACTTTAAAAATGGACTCTTCACTTTTTACATTAAAGCTATGTACTAATTCGAGCATTGCAATAGAAACAAAAGCCATGGTTCTTCCTACTTCTAGTCCGTATAAATTATTGCCAATGCTAAAAGCAACTAAAGTAAGCATTCCAAGCATAGTACCTTCTACTAGTATTTTGCCCCATAATCCATCTGCAAAAATGCCTTTTTTGCTGTCTCGTGGCTTTTTGTTCATGATGTCTTTATCTGGTGGCTCTAAGCCCAGCGCTATGGCTGGAAGAGAATCGGTTACTAAGTTTACCCATAAAAGCTGTATTGCGAGAAGTGGTGCTTTCATGCCGAGTAATAACCCTACAAAGATGGTTACAATTTCTCCAATATTCGTAGCAATTAAAAAATGTACTGCCTTTTTTATGTTTTCAAAAATATTTCTGCCTTGTTTTACCGCTTCTACAATGGTAACAAAGTTGTCATCTGCCAGAATCATGTCAGACGCATTTTTCGCAACATCGGTGCCATTTTTCCCCATTGCAATTCCAATATCTGCTTTTTTTAGAGCTGGAGCATCATTTACCCCATCTCCTGTCATTGCCACAACGGCTCCTGTTTTTTGAAAAGCCTCTACAATTCGCACTTTATGTTCTGGAGAAACTCGTGCAAAAACAGAATAGTTCGAAATGGTTTTCTCTAGCTCTTTTTGCGGTATTTTATCTAACTCTTTTCCTGTTATGGCTAAATCTTGGTTCTTTAATATTCCTAAGTCTTTTGCAATGGCTTTAGCGGTAGCAATATGGTCTCCTGTAATCATTACCGTTTTTATTCCCGCTTTTCGACAGGTTGCAACAGCTTCTTCTACCCCTTCACGCGGTGGGTCTATCATTCCAATGAGTCCTGCAAAAGTTAAGTTGTTTTCAATGCTTTCGCTATCAATATTCCTTGGAAGCTTTGGCATTACCCTATATGCTACTGCAATTACTCTTAAGGCGTCTTCTGCCATTTTGCTATTTATTTTTTCTATCTTGCTTAAGGAATTACTGTCTAAGGTATATATCTCTCCATTTAAGAAATATTGGGTGCAGTGTTTTAGTAGCACATCGGGCGCTCCTTTGGTTATTGTTAAGAAGCCACTTTCTGAATTTGCTAGCAATGTTTCCACTGCATTGCTTTCTAGTTGATTTTGGTTAGGAGCTCTTGCAAGATTTACTCTATGAATGGTACTCATCATCTTTCGTTCAGAATCAAAGGGAATATCATTTACTCTTTCCCATTTTTGATAGAGCCTTTCTTTAAACTTGCCTTGCTCTTTTGCACTATTTACAATAGCAAGTTCGGTAGCTTCTCCTACATCTCCCTCCACATCGGTACCCATGGTTCCTAATTCTAAAATAACATCCCTCTGAAAAGCTAAGCTCTCGCCTTTCAAATCCATTATTTTCGTTACTTGCATTTTATTTTGTGTCAATGTTCCTGTTTTGTCGGAACAAATAACGCTACTACTTCCCAGAGTTTCTACTGCAGGCAGTTTTCGTATGATGGTATTTCGTTTTGCCATTCTTGTTACTCCAATGGAAAGCATAATGGTAACAATTGCAGGTAATCCCTCTGGAATTGCTGCTACTGCTAGTCCCACAGATGTCATAAACATTTCAATTGGTTCTATCTTTTTCAGTACACCAATAACGAAGATAACCGCACAGATGGCTAAACATCCCATTCCTAATGTTTTTCCTACCTCTCCCAGTTTCTTTTGAATTGGTGTTTCTGGAGATTCGTTAGTAATAATCATTTTTGCAATTTTTCCTACTTTTGTGTCCATTCCAATATCGGTCACAATGGCTTCTGCATGTCCATTAACAACAATGGTATTTGCAAATGCCATGTTTAATGTATCTCCTAATGGTGTATTTTCTTCTAATAAAACATTCGCATCCTTGGTAACTGGAACGGTCTCTCCTGTTAAGCTAGATTCTTCTACTTTCAAATTAGAACTATTGATGAGCCTGCAATCTGCTGGCACATAATTTCCCGCTTCTAATAAAACAATATCGCCAGGCACCACTTCCGTTCCTTTTATTGTCATCACTCTGCCATCTCTTCTTACCTTTGCCACAGGTGCTGACATATCTTTTAATGCTTCCAATGATTTCTCTGCTTTTGCTTCTTGCACCAGTCCCATAATAGCATTTAACACGACAATTGCTACAATAATAATGGAGTCAATATAATCGTTTTGTCCTTGTACAAAAGACACTCCTGCTGAAACTACTGCTGCTATTAATAAAATAATAATCATAAAATCTTGAAATTGCTTGATAAAACGAACGAAAAGACTTTCTTTCTTTTGTTCTTCTAGTTTATTGGGTCCATGTTTGTTATGCCTATTTTCTGCCTCCTCTTTACTTAACCCTTGCTTTAGGTTTGTCCTAAGTTTTCTCGCCACTTCATTTACATTAAAACACTGCCACATCTATCTCCACTCTCCTTTGTTTACACTATACTATAATATATATGCAGGAGTGTTATGTTTTATGACTATTTCTTTCTGAGCATGGGAAGAGAGTGTCCTAAAATAGGACACCCTCTTTTTTGTTCATTCTCTTTTCAATGAAATTTCACTGCAAAGGCAGGCTCTATGTGTCGATATAATATCCTTCCTCTTTGTGTAATTTCGGATTATATCTGCAATTGCCTTTTCCTTTCTTCTGGCACCTTTCACAATGGACTTCTTTGCACAAAGCAATGAAGTCGCCATTCTCGTCAATACTGCCACGGATAGCTTTTATTTCCATTGTTCTGTTTGTAATGGTCAGAATACCTTTATGAAATTTTTTTGGTACTCCCAGATAACGGACACCTAGATAGCATGATCCGTTCCGCATGGAAATTTTTTGCATCGACATCACATGTCCCTCCAAAAATAGAATGTAATAACCATTGTAGTCCTTTTTTCTGCAATTGTCAACTAACATTACATTGATATTGATAAATCCGTTATAGAATAATTACAATTCACTATCATATACATTTAGTAATGCGCAATTCCAGTGCGTCCCCAATTGCTCAACCTAGTTTCATGGAAAGCAACTTACTTACTCCGTTTTCCTCCATGGTAACACCATAAACCGTGTTTGCCGCTTCCATGGTTCCTTTTCGGTGGGTAATTACTAAAAATTGTGTTTCTTTACTGAATTTCTTTAAGTATTCCGCAAAGCGATAAACATTCACGTCATCTAAAGCCGCTTCAATCTCATCTAACACACAGAATGGCGCTGGATTAATTTTTAATATAGCAAACAATAATGCAATGGCAGTAAAGGCTTTTTCTCCTCCGGATAAAAGCATCATGTTTTGCAATTTCTTTCCGGTTGGTTGTACTTGAATATCAATGCCACATTCTAGCACATTTTCTTCATCTTCTAGCCTTAGTTCTGCTTTTCCACCACCAAATAGTTCTACAAATACCTCATTAAAGTTCTTGTTAATTTGTGCAAACTTTTCGATAAATTGCTCTTTCATGGTTTGTGTCATATCGGCAATGATTTTTCTTAGTTTTGCTGCTGTATTCTCTAGGTCTAAGCGTTGTTCACACATAAAATCATATCTTTCTTTCGTCTTTTTATATTCTTCAATCGCATCCACATTAATGCTTCCTAATTCCTTTATTTGGTTACGCAAAACATTTACATCTCTTGCTGCTTTTTGTACATTTTGTGGTTTTTGGTATTCCCCTGCATTGTTTGGTGTTAGTTCATATTCTACCCATAAATTATTCACCACTTGTTCTAGATCTTGCTCTAGCTTTGTTTTGCGCACATCTAGTTTAACAAGCTGTCCTTTTATATCTTCGATAGTATTAAATTGTTCTCCTATGCTTGTTTCGGTAGATTTTAATTTTTCACTTTTTTTCGTCCTGTCATTTTTCAAATTTTCTACAATGCTAGAACTATTTTCTACATCCGATTTTATTTTTTCAATTTCACTCTCCAGATTTTGAATCTTTAGCTCTAGCTCTGTATTTTCTGCTAAAACTTCTGCAATACTGTTTGCTTTATTTTCGATAGATACCCTATTATTGCCTATATCTTGATTTATTCTCTCTACCATTTCATCAATGGAAATGCCACTCTCATCAAACGAAGATACGGAAATCTTTAAGTTCGTAATATCAAAGTTTAAGTCATCGATGTATTTTTGATTATCTTTATTGTGAATAGCAAATTCTTCTACAATTTTGCTTAATTTTTCTATTTCTTCATTTCTATAGTTCGTTTCTTCTGCTTTTTGTTCCTTTTCGGTTCGATTGTCTATTTTTTGTTTTGCTAGTTCTTCTAATTCGTTCTTTAATTTTTCTCTTCTTACTTCTAACTTTTTAATTTCTTCTTCCTTATTTAACATTTTTTGATTTTCTGCCGCATACGTAATTTCAATATCTTGAAGCTCTTTTTCTAGTCTTGTTACTTCTTCTATTACATCCGTAATCGATTCAGTATATTCCTTTTTTTCTTGTGATAGCTTTTCAATTTTGCTATTCATTTCTTTTAAGGCTTTTTCTATGTCTTCAATTTCTCTGCTTCTTCCCAAAATATTAACTGTTTTTGTTTGAATGGAGCCACCAGTAATAGCTCCTGTATTACTGATGATATCTCCCTCTAAAGTAACAATTCGAAAAGAATAGGAATTTTGTTTTGCCATTTGAATGGCAGTATCCATATTTTCGACAATCAAAGTTCTTCCCAAAAGATTTAAGACAATTTGCTCGTATTTTTTATCACACTTTACCAAATCGGAGGCTACTCCAATAACACCCTCGGTGTTGTTTCTTATAATTCGATCGAGTTTTTTGCCTCGAATAGAAGATACTGGCAAGAAAGATGCTCTTCCTAGTTTGTTCTTTCTTAGATGTTCTACTAATTTTTTGGCATCCTCTTCGGTATCGGTTACAATGTTTTGTAACGCTTGCCCTAAGCACATTTCAATCGCCGTTTCATATTTCTTATCCACGGAAATTAAATTAGCAAAAACACCATTCATTCCTTTTTTTAGCCCTGCATCTTTCTCGCAATCCGTGAGTAGTGCTTTTACACTTCGCATATAGCCTTCTTTTTCTTTTTCTGTCTCCTGCAAAAATTTTAGCCTTGCATCTTTCATGCGCGCTTCATAATTCAAATTATTTAGCTGGGTGTCAAACTCTTTTATTTTTGCCATACTTTCGTTTTTCTTGCTAGCTCTTTCTTGCAATGCTTTGTTTTTTTCTGCTTTAGCATGCTCTATTTCATAAAAGGCTTTTCCGTTTTCCTGTTTATCTTCTCTTGCTCGGTCAATTTCTAACGTCAAACTATCGATTTCTGCTTTTGCCGTTTTCTCTCTTTTTTCAAGATTTTCAAAGTTGGCATCTAAGCTACTAATTTCGGTAGCAATCTCATATTTTCGGTCTGTATGCTGTTCAATTGCTTGTTTTTTGGTTTCTATTTCTAATTCTTTGTCCGATAATTTTTTCGTTAATTCTTCTAATTCTTTTTGCTTTTCGTCCAATTCCTTTTGAAACTTTTCTCTGTTTTGGGATAGATTTTCTTTTTTATCTAACTTTTGTTTTTGTTCCTCTTCTAACTCTGCTATTCTTTGCTTTACTTCTTCAATTTCTTTTTCTAGTCTTTCTTTGTTGGCAGAATTGTTTTGTATTCTTTCTTTTGAAATACCAATTTCCGAATTTAATTTTTCAATCTTGTTCGTACTTTCAAACCCTAAATTTTGCATTTCTTCTACTTTAGCAGTGATGGCATCTATTTCTGCTTTTAGTTCTTCTTTTGCATTTTGTAAATTTAGCATTTTTTGATTTTCTGCCTCGTTTTGCCCCTCTACAATTTGGATATCTTCTGCTAATTTCGTGAGCTTTTCTTTATACTCTGTTATGTTGTATAGAAATAGCCCTACTTCAATGTTTTTAAGTTCTTCACGTAAATCTAAATACTTTCTCGCTTTTTCAGATTGCATCTTAAGAGGCTCAATATTTGCTTCAATCTCTGACAAAATGTCATTAATTCTTAGCAAATTTAGTTTTGTTTGCTCTAGCTTTTTCTCAGACTCTACTTTTCTCGTTCGATACTTTACAATCCCTGCTGCTTCTTCAAAAATTTTTCTTCGGTCTTCAGATTTATTACTTAAAATTTCATCAATTTTGCCTTGTCCAATAATGCTGTAGCCATCTCTTCCAATACCTGTATCCATAAAAAGCTCTAGCACATCTTTTAGACGGCATGGTACTTTATTAATAAAATAGCCGGTTTCACCACTACGATATAGCTTCCTTGTCACAGTTACTTCACTATACTCAATCGGAAGTTTTCCATCCGTATTATCAATTACCATCGAAACTTCCGCGAACCCAAGAGATTTTCTCGCTTGCGTTCCTGCAAAAATAACATCCTCTGACTTAGCACCTCTTAGCGACTTCATGCTTTGCTCTCCCAGCACCCACCTTATCGCATCCGAAATATTACTTTTACCAGAACCATTTGGTCCAATAACCGAAGTAATACCGCTTTTAAACTCTAACACTGTTTTATCTGCAAAGGATTTGAATCCTTGTAATTCTAACCTTTTTAAATACATTCATTACACCTACTTTTCTAGTTTAGGGACAGGCGTTTTTCTTCACCTTTTTCCAATTTAGGGACAGGCCTTTTTCTTCACTTTTTTCCAATTTAACGCCTGTCCCTAAATTGGACTCTCACTCACTCCCTCATTATATTAAAATTTCCTCTTTTTTTCAACAAATTTTTCTAATTTCTATGAAAAAAGAGCAAAGTACGTTACTTTGCTCTTGTCCTGCCATCTTGAAATTAAGAAACATTGCTTTTATTAAAATATTCAATCATGTGAATAATGGTATCTTGATTGTTTGGTTTTAACTTATCAAACCCAAATAAAGCGCTATTAATCTCTCGTTTTCCTTTTATGTTTAAATAGCCACTAAATATCTCATCTAATCCGATGTTAAAAAGATTGCAAATTTTTACTAATACTTCATAAGATGGCTTTGATCTGTCCTGTTCCACATCTCCAATATATCTCGGAGAGCATTCGATAGCTTCTGCTAATTTTTCTTGTGTGTAGCCATGACTTTTTCGAATAGCTTGAATATTTTTTCCGATTTTTATTACCCTTGCTTTCTTCATATTCTACCCCTTCTCACACAAATATTTATTATATGATAGCAAAGGTAACGGAGATATAAAACGAATTATTTGCGTATTCTATACTCGTATGTTTCTGTTTACATATTAATAAAATTACTATAAATTAAATATTTACCCATTTTAACTGTGCTTCCACTGCCTCAAGATTTTTTCTACTGGCAAATGATTTATTTTTCGATTTTCCATTAAAATTTTTCCTCTTACGATAGTAGTAATAACACTACTTCCTTCCGTATTGTAAACTAAATTGGAAATAATATCTTTGTTTGGTATTCTCTTTACATTATCTAAAGTTGGTGCCATATCCACTAAAATGATGTCCGCTTCTTTTCCTACTTCGATACTTCCTATTTTATCATCTAGTCCCAATAATTTTGCCCCATTTATGGTTGCCATTTGTATAACTTCTTTTGAGCCAATTCTCTCTTCTCCCTCATGGATTCCGCCTTGTGCTAGTGCGGCTAATTTCATAGTCTCAAACATATCTAAATTATTACCCGACCCCTGTCCATCGGTTCCTAATGCTACATTAATTCCCTCTTTTCGATAGGTAGTAATATCTGCGATTTTACATCCTAGTCTGAAATTTGAAATAGGGTTGTGCGCAATTCCTACGTTCATTGTTTTCAAAATAGCAATATCTTCAGCATTTAGCTTTACACCATGTGCTAATATTGTAGGAATACCATCAAAATATTTCTTTAATACATTAGAAGCTGTATCGCCATGTATTTTTTGAATATCGGCTATTTCGCTCGTACTTTCCAAAAAATGTGTATGTATTGGCAAATGATACTTTAGTGCTAAGTTTCTTGCTGTTTCTAACACTTTTCCAGAGCAGGTATATAACCCGTGCGGTGACACCGTATAGGTAACAAGCGAATTTTCTTCATCTCTCGTTTCATATAAACGAATGAATTCTTCTATTCGTTGTTGTGACGCTTTTTCCCCATCATTATCCATTAATACTCTTGTAATAACCGCTCTCATTTTAGACTCTTCTAGTGCTTCACGAATTTTTTCTGAGAAGAAATAGTGGTCGTTGACACAGGTGGTTCCGGTAGAAATCATTTCTACAATAGAGAGCATCGTCGCATCATATACTTCCTCCTCTGTTAATTTTGCTTCAATTGGCCAAATTTTTTCATTTAGCCATGTATATAAATCGCATCCTTCAAAAGTTCCTCTGAAAATGCTCATAGCAATATGGGCATGCGTATTAATCAGTCCTGGCATCACCACTTGGTCTGTTGCATCAATTACCTTCTCGTCTTTTTCTGGCTCTATCTTTTCTGCAATTTTTTCAATTTTGTCATTTTTTATTTTTATGTCTAACCCTTTCACTTTAACGTCATTATCTTCAAAAATTACGACTTTTCCATTTTTAATTAGCATTTGCTTTCCTCCTATCTTTTTTTGATTATAACTGTTTTTATTCGTTTGTCAATATTCTATAGCAAAAAACATAACAATACTTGTCTCCATTTTTGTAGAGGTGGACAAAACGCCTGTCCCCAAATTGGAAAAAAGTATAAAAAAAGGCCTGTCCCTAAATTACACTCAAACATTAAATGTCGCTACCATAATAAAGTGGTAGCGACATTTACTATAAAACTGATATTAATCTCCAGCTAAAACCAATATACCTAACTTATAACCTAATATACATTGCTGTATAAATAAGCTAATCGCCAAATATACCAATCATTCGCTCGACTACAAATGCACTCATAATAACCATATTCGTCCTCATGGGACTAATAACAACTATTATTAAATACAAGAATAATCTTAACTTTGAATTTATTACCTATGGTTCAACCACACATTATATTTATTATCACTATCTAACTTAAGTAAAAATAGAAATAATACTCTATATAGCCATAACACAAATAATAAACTCTCATCGCCGACATAACATAATATAAGGTCATTACACCATGTTATCTCTTTGCTCGAACACGATAAAACATACTAAAATCTACATCCTATCGCACTCTTATTTGAACTAATATCAATCTTATACTAGTATTATGTACAATGTTTTTTTTATTATTCATTTTTTATTGTTTTTTTGAAAACCAATTTTTAGTAGTTGTTTTTTTTCTTTTTTTATAGTATGATAACATTAGAATTAATTTAAGGTTACCATTTACGGCTTTCGAAAAGTAACTTGTATATAAAATGTCTTTCGATAATGGATATTCTATAGAAATACATAAACTATAATGGTAACTACACAGGAGAAAAAAGATGAAGAGTGAAATTTTTGATTTTTATAGTCCCATTAATTTAAAATCGTATAACTTAGATAAAACCATGCGTTATCAACTTGATGTTTTAGGCAACTTGGATTTTTTTACTCGCAGACATAGTGAAAATGTAGCAAACCTTTCTTGTAGAATTTGCGAATATTTACATTGTAATAAAAATTTTACTATATATTGTACAATATGTGCTTATTTACATGATATTGGTAAATTATTTATTCCTTCTAAAATTTTAAATAAACCTGGAAGATTGACAGATGAAGAATTTGAAATCATGAAAACGCATACGACAAAAGGGTATGAAATGTGCATGAAAGATTTAAATTTAAGACCTTATGCTATTGGTGCTTTAGACCATCATGAAGCTTTGAATGGAAGTGGATATCCGAATGGAATAACAAAAATTCCAATGGAAGCACAAATTATTCGTGTTGCGGATGAGTATGATGCCATTGTTACCAAAAGGCAATATAAGACACACGTTAACATATCTGAATTATTAAAAGATTTGATAAAAGATGCTCAACCAGATCCTAAATTCGTTGCTTTGGATCAACTTGCTCAAAATTCTAAAGTTGGAAAAATTAATAAACGTGTTTTAAAAACATTGTTTAAGGTTGTTATTGATGATATTTTGTATGAGATTAGTTGTATTACGGATTATTTGGATTATTTAAAGGATAACATTAAACGTTTTGAATTAATTTGTAAATATGCTGATAAAGCGAAAGAGGCAAAATCTGACAAAAAGAAAAATTACTACCGAGAGGGAATGAAAATGCTATTTCAAGCAGATGAGACTTTTGAAAATTATTTACAAGTATATGAAGATTACAAAAATGCTCTCCAAATTAGAACAGAGAGAATGGATAAACTTTATAATGAGATTAAAATTATTAAGAAATTGGAAGTTTAGCAGAACTTGAACAAAAGGGACACTCCTAAACGTTTAAGAACTTGAACAAAAGGCAGTAGTCCCTTTTGTTCAAGTTCAAGTTTTTAATCTAGCCCAAAGCTTACACCCAAAGCATTATTCACCTGCGATATAATCGTTTCATCATCAATATGTCCTATTTTTTCTTTTAATCTACTCTTATCAATCGTTCTAATTTGTTCTGCTAGTACCACTGAATCTTCTTTTAATCCATTATTTTGTGAGCCTATTTCTATATGTGTTGGTAATTTGTTTTTTCCGGTTTGTGATGTAATTGCTGCTGCGATTACCGTAGGGCTATGTTTATTTCCTACATCATTCTGGATAATGAGTACTGGTCTTACCCCACCTTGTTCTGAACCAACTACTGGACTTAAATCCGCATAAAACATATCTCCTCTTTTTATTACCATATTCTTCACTCCTACTGTTTGTATATTTAAGGCATTATTTTTAATATATTTTAGAAATCAGTTTGAAATAACGAAAAGAGCTAATACAATTCTGCTTCTGTTTCTATCGTTTTAAAGGCTAATATATCATTTTCTTTTATGCTATTTATCGTTATCTCATTATATAATATGTAAACTACATTTTTTTCGTTAACATCTTGTATTACCATTTTGCATGGATTTCCAGTTTCTTTTTTTACATATAACTTTTTATTTTGTCGATAGTCATTTTCTTTTTTTGAAGTACATTCTAAAACAAACTCATTATTTTCTTCATAACATTTATTGCTATTGTCTTCCTTATTTTGCCTATAATCCGCAATAAATGCCTCTAAACTCAAATCGTTATTGGTAAAACTTTCATAACTTTCGTAAATTTTACTTAAATTAAACTTTGCATTGTATATCGTAAGGTTGTTTCCATCATAAGTTGTTTCTAACCCTGCTATGTTTTCTGGCTCTAGGACGATTTGTTTCGAGATGTTTGGTGCTACATATTTTTGGGATAATACATATTTATTTTCATTTTTATTACTTACCACTGTTACTGCTACTGTTGCTTCATAAGAACTGAGATTTAAAATATATTCTTCTATGTCCTCAATACTTTTGTTACTTTTAGTATTGCCAATTTTTAAATTTTTATCATTATTTTTCAGAAAAAAAATGATAATTATTAAAAAAATAAGAATCACAGCCAAAATGGCAATCGTTTTTTTTCTTTTTTTGAACTGTTGCAACATTGCATTAACTCCTTTTACCAGACCAGATTTACATCATTTGTTCCTCGGAAAATTTTATAGTGTTGCCTGTTACTAGATAATAGTTTATTAGGTTATATCTTGCCCAAATGCAGTTAGTGGATACTTTTCATTTTTATTTACGACTCAAGGTGGGGACCGACAAGATACAGGCTGTGGAAAAATTACTCTTGAAGAAAAAACTTGTTTTTTCTTCAAGTAGAAATAGGCAGAACCCCTGTAATTTTTACTACAGACTGTTCGATGTTGGGGGGAGTAAATACAAATGAAAAGTACCCACTAACTGCATTTCAAAATAAAAAGAATGATAAACCATTATCTTGTAACGTGTTGCCTATCGCCCAGCTGTAAGAAAAAAGTAGATTAACTACTCATTAATCTACTTTCATTTTATTTTATAAACTTCTAAAGTATTCGTTTAGACAATCTATTAATTCTTTTTTGTTATCTATTTTATTGATGCTATCTCTTATTTTACTAGCATCTTTTGTGTTTTTCACATAGTGGGCTAGATGTTTTCGCATTTCTTTTATTCCAACATTCTCTCCTTTTTCTTTCACTTCTAATTCGATGTGTTCTAAGATAGTATTTAATTTTTCTGTATTAGAAACAACTCTTTGTTCTTCTCCTTTTAAGTAATGTAGAATTTCTTCGAAAAGCCAAGGATTGCCAATGGCTCCTCTTCCAATCATAATTCCGTCAACCTTTGTTTTTTCAAACATTTCTAAAGCATCTTCTTTGGTTTTAATATCTCCATTGCCTATAACCGGAATACTAACCGCTTCTTTTACCTGTTTTATGATATCCCAATCTGCTTTTCCGGAATAATATTCTTCTCTTGTTCTGCCATGTACCGTAATAGCTGACACTCCAGCTTTTTCTAAAATTTTTGCGACCTCTACTGCTACAATATGATTGCTATCCCAACCTTTTCTTATTTTAGCAGTTACTGGTGCTTTTGCATTTTTTACCACGGTAGTTGCTACTTTCTCTAGCAAATCTAAATTTAGCAATAACTTACTTCCGTCTCCGTTTTTTACAATTTTAGGTGCAGGACAGCCCATATTTACATCTACGATATCCACCAATTTGCTCACATAGTCACTTGCATAAGCCATTGCTTCCAAATCGTTTCCAAAAATCTGTGCAGCTACTGGTCTTTCTTCACCCTCTATGTTTAGCAAAAGCTTTGTTTTCGCATCGTTATAATATAATCCTTTGCTACTAATCATTTCCGTACAAGTAAGACCTGCTCCATATTTTTCGCATATCAAACGAAATGGCAGGTCTGTAATCCCTGCCATAGGTGCTAAAAGTATGTTGTTTTTTAGTTCTACGTTTCCTATTTCTAGCTTTTTTACGTACATTTTCTTATTCCTCACTTTATTTATCAATCAATAAAGATTGCCTTTTTTCTTCTTCCAGAAATGTTAAGTAATATCCCTATCATAATAAAATTGCTAAGTAAAGAGCTACCACCATAACTTACAAAAGGTAATGGAATACCGGTTATTGGTAAAAGTCCCATTGTCATTCCTATATTTTCTACCATGTGGAAGAAAAACACCCCCGCAATTCCTATTGCAATGTAGGAACCTAGGTCATCTTTAGCTGTTTTCGCCACATAAATAGCTTTTGTAATTAGAATAACATAAACAATAATAATTCCTGCTGCTACAATAAAGCCCATTTCCTCTGCTATCATGGAAAAGATAAAGTCTGTTGTTTTTGGATATAAATATCCCAATTGTGTTTGATTTCCTTTAAATAGCCCCATTCCAAATAGCTCGCCAGCACCAATAGCCAACTTGGATTGAATAACATTATAGCCCGCACCTCTTGGGTCTAAATCGGGATTTAAAAACACATCAATTCTTGTTTTCGCATGTTCTGGTAGAACAAAAAAATAGAGCAATGGTAATGCGATTACAACAATTAAAATAGCAGTGATAATATATCTCTTTTTTATTCCTGCTGCAAACAACATAAAAATAAGTGCCATCACAAAGGCTAGAGCCGTACCATAGTCTGGTTGCAATATAATAAGTCCCGTAGGAACGGCAAATGTTAATAATACTAATAAAAGTTTTGGCACACGGCTTAATTCATCTCTACCTTTTCTTTGTATTTTCGTGATAACAAATGCCAACATTAAAATGCAAATTATTTTTGCAAATTCCGCCGGCTGTAAGGAAAAAGATCCAATGTTAAACCAACTGGTTGCACCATTAATGGGTTCGGTAAATAGAACACCTACTAAAAGAATTAAAATAATTCCATAAAATACAGGCGATATTTTAGCAATCGTTTCATAATCCACAAAAATAATAATTAGCATCACAGGGATGCTAATACATACCCATAAAATTTGTTTTTTTAACTCATCATAGTCAGAATTTTGTGTTGCAGAAGTTAACGCTACTAAACCAACAATAATGAGTAGCATAGTGCATATTAATATGCCCCATTCTATATTTCTAATTATTTTTCTTTTCATCTGCCACCTCGTTTACATTATTCTTGGCAAGATCTTCTGGTTCTTTTTTTGTGTTATTATTTTCCTCTAATTCTTTTCCTTTCTCTGCTTTCTCGTTTTGTTCTGTTACCTCTTTATTCGTGCTTTCTTGTTCTATTTCTGGCTCGTTGTTAGCAGTTTTATTTTTATCTTGTTCTGCATCTTTCTCTTTTTCCTCATTTATCTCTTGCGTTTCTTCTTGTGTTTTTTCCTTTTTATCAGCATTGTTTTCTTGTTGTGCTTGCTGAGTTGTGGCTTCTTCTTTCTTTCCAGTACCCTCTAATTTCCTTGCCTCATTTTTTATGGTAATAATCGGAATATTAGCATATAACGCTGGAGCTCCTACGCCACCATCTTCGCTCTCTTTATTTGTAAGTCTTACATCTATTGCTTTTTCATCTATATCAATGTATTTTTTAATTACTTCTAAAATTTCTTGTTTCATCATTTCTAAAAAGTCTGCTGAAATATTAGCTCTATCTTGTGCTAATACTAAATGTAATCTTTCTTTTGCAGTGCTTTTAGAAGTTTCTTTTTCGCTTTTTCTAAATCTCTTAAAAAAATGTGCTATGTTCTCAAACATGTTTTACCTCCAATAGTATTAATGTTTACCTTTTGCGAAAAAACCTCTCATTTTACTAAAAAGACCTTCTTTTCTTCCTGGAATTGTAACATCGATATTTTCTCCCAATATTCTTCTTGCAATTTCTGTATATGCCTTGCCAGAAGGAGCTTTGTCTTTTGTCACAACCGGCTCTCCCTTATTTGTTTGGGTAATGATGTATTCATCATCTGGTACAACTCCTATTAAATCAATGGATAATAAATCCACAATATCTTCTACATCCATCATTTCGCCTTTTTTTATCATGGATGGTCTTATTCTGTTTATGACTAATTCTGGATTTTTTATTTCGGATGCTTCTAGTAGCCCTATAATTCGGTCTGCATCACGTATTGCTGAAATTTCTGCTGTTGTTACTACAATAGCACGATTTGCTCCAGCAATAGCATTTTTAAATCCTTGTTCAATTCCTGCTGGACAATCAATTAATATATAATCAAACTCGTCTTTTAGTTTTCCTATTAGTTCTTTCATTTGTTCTTCATTAATTGCACTTTTATCTCTTGTTTGGGCTGCTGGTAATAAGAATAGTTCGTTAAATCTTTTATCTTTAATAAGGGCTTGTCTTAACTTGCATTTGCCTTCTACTACATCTACGATGTCGTATACAATTCTGTTTTCAAGTCCCATAACAACGTCTAGGTTTCTAAGACCAATGTCGGTATCTACTAAAGCTACTTTTTTCTCTCTTAGCGCTAATGCGGCACCTAGGTTTGCTGTTGTCGTTGTCTTTCCTACTCCACCTTTGCCAGATGTTATAACGATAACCTCTCCCATATATTCTCCTCCTTGTAATTTGAAAGCAACTTTTACTTAAGTTGTATTTTGTTTTCTTTTAAAAGCACAATTTTAAACACTACTATTATATACGGAAAAGCCCAAAAGGTCAATGTTTTGAGAGAAAAAAATACAAACCAATTTATTTCGTAAATTTACAAAGTAACTTCCAAGACTAATATATAAATATGGAAATTAAGTTTACACAAAATATCAT
>CALXKT010000002.1 GCA_944388985.1 uncultured Clostridia bacterium
TAACTAATTTTGAAGATATTAATACTTCTAAAAATAGTTCTACCGTTACGAAAAGTAACATCGGTACACAAAGATGTTAGTGAACGATTACAAAAAATAAGCCCTTATCTCGCGGCAGAAGTAAGAAGCGTTTTAGATGAAAATAAAGCAGAGAGACACATTCGAGGAGGTTTGGCTACTAAGCTAAAATATGAACATGAACATATGAATGGAAATGTTCGGATGAAACAAGGGGACACACAATGTGTTTCAACTTTGGAACAAAGGGACAGACATATTAGTTTGACGGAAAATTAAATTAGGAGCAATTGGGGACGTTCTTATTTTGCGCAAGTACCTGTGCAAAATAAGAACGTCCCCAATTGCTCCTCTTGAACAAATAGGAGTGTCCCTTCTGTTCAAGTTATTTTTTTAGATTCCCATTATATTATAGCCGTTATCTGCATATATCACTTGGCCAGTAATTACAGAAGACATATTACTAAATAAGAAAGCTACTACATTTCCTACTTCCTCAGTTGTAACATTTCTTCTAAGTGGTGCCTTTTCTTCTACAACATCTAAAATGCTTCCAAAGTCTTTGATACCTTTTGCAGACAATGTTTTAATAGGTCCTGCAGATACTGCATTCACACGAATGTTTTTCTTTCCTAAGTTATCTGCTAAGTATCTTACACTTGTCTCTAAAGCAGCTTTTGCTACTCCCATTACATTATATCCTGGTAATACTTTTGTTGAACCATAATAAGTTAAGGATACTAAACTAGCTCCGTCGTTTAGCATTTCTAGTTCTTCTGCAATTCTAGCAACTGCAACAAAAGAATAAGCACTTACATCATTTGCATGTGAAAATCCCTCTCTGCTTGTTGTAATAAAATCATTTCTTAAATCTTCTGTATTGGCATGTGCAATACTATGTAAAATACCATCTAAATTTCCATTCTCCGCTTTGATTTTTTCAAAACATTCTTTAATAGACTCATCACTAGAAGCATCGCAAGAATATGCCTTTGCTCCAGGAATTTCAGAGATTAATTCCTCTATTTTTTCTCTATTTTCTTCTCCCATAAAAGTAAATAACACTTTTGCTCCATTGTCGGCAGCAGATCTTGCTGCTCCCCATGCAATACTCCACTTATTTCGAATTCCCATAATTAATACTGTTTTGTTTTCTAATAACATTTTTCTTTCCTCCTATTTTTATTTACATTTTTCTAAACTTTTGATAACGTTGTTCTACTAAGTCGTCTACTTTTATCGCCTGCAACTCTTCGGTAATAGCTACTATTTTCTTTTTAAGCGTCTCTGCCATTTTTTCCACATCGGTCTTAGCATTTCCATTTGGCTCTTTTATCACTTCATCAATGACGCCTAAATCTAGTAAATCTTTTGCAGTAAGCTTCATTTTTTCGGCAGCCTCTTCGGCCCTTGTGCTATCTTTCCATAAAATACTGGCATAACCTTCTGGTGAAAGGATGGAATAAACCGCATTTTCTAGCATCAATACTCTGTCTCCTACACCTATTGCTAAGGCTCCACCGCTAGAGCCTTCTCCAATTACAATTGCAATAATTGGCACTTTTAAGTCCGACATTTCCATCAAATTTCTAGCAATGGCTTCGCCTTGCCCTCTTTCCTCTGCGCCAATTCCTGGATAAGCCCCCTTGGTATCGATAAAAGTAATAATTGGTCTATGGAATTTTTCAGCCTGCTTCATAAATCTTAATGCCTTGCGATACGCTTCTGGGTTAGGCATTCCGAAATTTCTTTCAATGTTTTCTTTGGTATTTCTACCTTTCTGTTCTGCCACAATGGTATAATTTTGTTTTGCAATATTCCCAAGACCACACACAATTGATTTATCATCTTTAAAATAACGGTCTCCATGCAATTCTATGAATTCATCAAATATCTTTTCAATATAATCTAGTGCAGTAGGTCTTTCTGGCTCTCTTGCAATCTTTACTCTTTCCCATGCAGTTACCTTTGCCAAGTTAATCCATCCTTTCTCTTTATTTGTTTAGCAGTAAAAGTTTATATAATGTTTCTTTCATGTCTTTTCGATTTACCACTTTATCTACAAATCCATGTTCTAATAAAAACTCTGCTGTTTGGAAGCCCTCTGGTAAGTCCTCTCCAATGGTTTGCTTTATTACTCTAGGTCCTGCAAAACCTATCATCGCATTTGGTTCTGCTAAAATGATATCCCCTAAAGTAGCAAAACTTGCCGTAACTCCACCATATGTTGGATCTGTCAAAATGGAAATATAGAGATTTCCTGCCTTTTGTAATTTTTCGACAGCAGCTACTGTTTTTGCCATCTGCATTAAAGAAATAATTCCTTCCTGCATTCTGGCTCCTCCAGAAGCCGAGAAGATAATCACCGGTAACTTTAGCTCTATCGCTTTTTCGATAGAATTGGTAATATTTTCACCAACTACTCTTCCCATACTTCCCATCATAAAATTACTATCCATAACACAAATAACTACTTTTTCTCCATTAATCTTACCAATGCCACATTTTACTGCTTCCTCTAAACCTGTTTTTTCTCTTAGCACTTCTAACTTTTTCACATAGTCGTCCATTTCTAAAGGATTCGTGGTATTGCAATCTAGCTGAAACTCTTCAAAAGTACCGCTGTCTACGATTTGGTCTATTCTTCTTCTGCTAGACAAACGAAAATGATTTCCACAATTAGGGCACACACTGTAATTCTTGTGTAAATCTTCTTTATATAATATCTCCTTACACTTGCTACACTTTACCCACATTCCTACTGGAATATCACTTCGATGCTCTTTCTCACTTCCATCTTCTTGGTATTCAATTCTTTTCTTAATTTTATCAATAACCATATTTCTTCCTTTCTTTCCAGTTTGGGGACAGGCGTTTTTCTCTACTTTTTTCCAATTTAGGGACAGGCGTTATTTTCACGCCATTTTATTATCTTACTTTTATCCTAAAGGGTGTCCCCATTTTGGAAAAAAGTAGAGAAAAACGCCTGTCCCCAAACTGGAACTCACATATACTTCTCAATGAAAGAGGTATCATAGTCATTGTTTACAAACTTCTCATTGGATAATATGCGAAATAGAAAATCGATATTCGTATCAATTCCTTCAATGACGCATTCTTCCAATGCTCGCTTCATTTTTGCTATTGCAGCATTTCTGTTTTCTGCATGTACAATTAATTTTGCTATCATGGAATCATACATAGGTGGAATAGTATAGCCTGTATACACTGCTGTGTCTATTCTTACTCCATTTCCTCCTGGTAGATTTAGTTCTGTAATCTTCCCTGGACATGGTCTAAAGTTTTTGTCTGGATTTTCCGCATTAATTCTGCATTCAATTGCATGCCCTCTAAAAGTAATGTCCTTTTGTGTAAATGCTAGTGGCTCTCCAGATGCAATCTTTATCTGCTCTTTTACAATGTCAATCCCTGTTACCATCTCTGTTACAGGATGTTCTACTTGAATTCTTGTGTTCATTTCCATAAAGTAAAAGTTTTTATCTTTGTCCACTAAAAATTCTATTGTTCCTGCATTGGTATAGCCAGATGCTTTTACTGCACGAATGGCTGCTTTTCCCATTTTGGCTCTTAGTTCTTCGTCAATTACCATGGATGGGCTTTCTTCCAATACTTTTTGGTTTCTTCTTTGGATAGAGCAGTCTCTTTCTCCTAAATGTACTACATTTCCTTGCTCATCTGCCAAAACTTGCATTTCTACATGGCGTGGATTAACAATAAACTTTTCCATATAGATGGCATCATCTTTAAAGGATGCTTTTGCTTCTTGCTTTACTAGGTGAAAGGCATTTTCCATTTCAGATTCACTTTCTACTTTTCGAATGCCTTTGCCTCCTCCACCAGCAGACGCCTTAAGAAGAACCGGATATCCTATTTCTGCCGCACATGCAATAGCCTCTTTTACGGTTTCAATACACCCATCTGAACCTGGTACAACTGGTACCTTTGCATTTTTCATTAATTCTTTACTATTGGATTTGTTTCCCATTAAATCAATTACATGGTAAGATGGTCCAATAAATTTTAATTTACTTTCCTCACACATTTTAGCGAAACTAGCATTTTCCGATAAAAAACCAAAGCCGGGATGAATGCTATCGCAATTCGTTGTACATGCTGCTTCTAGTATGTTCTGAATATTTAAGTAACTTTTTGCGGAAGGAGCTGGCCCTACACAAACTGCTTCATCTGCAAGTCTTACATGTAAGGCATCTCTATCTGCTTCCGAATAAATTGCTACAGTTTTAATATTCATTTCCTTGCAAGCTCTTATAATTCTAACTGCTATTTCTCCTCTGTTTGCCACTAAAACTTTCTTTAACATGAACTCTCTCCTTGTTTTTTATTAAATTCTAGCTTGATTCTTTCCTTTTATACGCATTAAATTTTCCCAAACGTCTTCTTTTGCAATAAAAAACGACAATCTTCCTTACACAATTGCAAAAGTAAGCTCTCCTTTTGCTGCCACTTTTCCATCTACGGTTGCAATTGCTTCTCCTACTCCGATAGGACCTTTTTGCTTTATTATTTTCACTTCTAGTTTTAACACATCGCCAGGAACCACTTGCTTTTTGAAACGAAGTTTATCAATTCCTCCAAATAAAGCATTTTTCCCCTTATTTTCTTCCATAGAAAGAATGGCAACAGCACCCGTTTGTGCTAATGCTTCTACAATAAGCACACCTGGCATAATTGGTTGCCCTGGAAAATGCCCTTGAAAATGTGGCTCATTAATGCATACATTTTTATAAGCTGTGCAACTTTGCCCTGGCACATATTCCTCTACTCTGTCTATCATCAAAAATGGTGGTCTTTGAGGTATTATTTTCATTATTTCATTAATATCTAACATGGTTTTCTCTCCCTACTTTCACGTTTAATTTAGCACTACTAAGTTTTGACAACGCAAGATGCCATTTTTCATTCGTTTTATCTTATTTTAAATAGTGGCTTCCCATAATCCACCATTTCTCCATCTTCTACACATACTTCTACTACTTCTCCATCAAATTCCGACTCAATTTCGTTCATCAATTTCATGGCTTCTACAATGCAAAGAATGTCTCCTTTTTTTACTTTGCTTCCTACTGTTACATAAGGCTTTGCTTCTGGGGAAGATTTTGAATAAAAAGTTCCTACCATTGGTGATTTTACCACTTTACATTCTTCAACTTCTTTACTATTTTCTTCTTTTTCTGTAGCTTCTGTTTTCACTGGTGCTTTTTCTGGCACGGTAATGTATTGCACTCCTCCTGCTACTGGTGCTTTATCTTTCTTCATGCTAATTTTCACACCATCTGGAAATTCAATACTAAGCTCATCAATTTTAGAATCTCCCATATCATCAATTAATCTTTTAATTTCTTCGTAATTCATGTTTTCACTCCTATTCATACTTTTTTAACAATATACTAGCATTGTGTCCACCAAATCCTAACGAATTCGACATAGCATATTTTACATCTACTTTTCTTCCTTCATTTGGAACAATATCTAAGTCGCATTCTTCGTCTGGTACTTTATAGTTGATAGTTGCTGGTACAAAGCCTTCTTCAATTGCTTTTGCACATACAATAGCTTCTACTCCTCCTGCTGCTCCTAATAAATGGGCTGTATGGCTCTTTGTAGAACTAACCATTACTTTCTTGCTTGCTTCTTCTCCCAAAGCTGTTTTGATAGCTTGCGTTTCTCCTGAATCATTTAAATGAGTAGATGTTCCATGCGCATTTATGTAGGTAATTTCTTCTGGTTTTGCTCCTGCTTCTGCCATCGCAATTTTCATTGCTCTTGCTCCACCTTCTCCTCCTGGCGCAGGTGAAGTAATGTGGTAAGCATCCGATGTTGCACCATAACCAACTATCTCTGCATAGATTTTAGCGCCTCTTTTTAAAGCATGTTCTAACTCTTCTAGGATAATAACACCAGCTCCTTCTCCCATAACAAAACCGCTTCTCTCTTTGTCGAATGGGATACTTGCTCTGTTTTTATCTGTTGCTTGGGATAATGCTTTAATATTGGTAAATCCGGAAATTCCCATTGGCGTAATAGGTGCTTCTGTTCCACCAGCTAATACAATATCTTGATATCCATGTTTTATCATGTGAAAACTTTCTCCAATACAGTGAGTTCCCGTTGCACAAGCCGTTACCATGGAAATCGATTCTCCTTTAATTCCTAGTTCAATGGCTACGTTTCCTGCTGCCATATTTACAATACTCATTGGAATAAACATAGGAGATACTCTATCTGGTCCTTTTGCAAACAAGTTGGAAGATTCGCGTTCAATAGTCTCTAAACCACCAATTCCAGAACCTAGGATAACACCTACTCTTTCCATATTTTCTGTTTCTTTATCTAATTTACTATCTTGCCAAGCTTCTTTCGCTGCAACGATTGCAAACTGTGAATATCTATCTAATCTTTTTGCATTTCTTTTATCGAAATGTTCTTCTGCATTATAACCTTTTACTTCTGCTGCTAATTTTACTTTATAATTGGTAGTATCAAAATGCGTAATTTCATCAATTCCACATTTTCCCTCTTTAATTCCTTTCCAGAATTCTTCTGCATTATTTCCAATAGGAGTAATCGCTCCCAATCCTGTAATAACGACTCTTCTTTCCATTTTGCACATTCTCCTTTTTTATTTTTAATTTTAGCCTACATTACCATACCGCCATCAATGTTTATAACCTGTCCCGTCACATACGAGCTATCTTCTGATGCCAAGAACTTAACCACTTTTGCTACTTCCCTTGGAGTTCCCATTCTTTTTAGTGGTATTTGAGCATGAATTCCATCTTTTACGGTATCAGATAATACCTTTGTCATATCTGTATCAATAAAACCTGGTGCTACTGCATTTACTAAAATATTTCTACTTGCCACTTCTTTTGCTAAACTTTTAGTAAATCCAATAATTCCTGCTTTTGATGCGGAATAATTCGTTTGCCCAGCATTTCCTGCTACTCCTACTACAGAAGATAAACTAATAATTCTGCCCGATTTTTGCTTAATCATGTAAGGAATGACATTTCTTGTTACATTAAAAGTTCCCGTTAAATTAACATCAACAACTGCTTCAAAGTCTTCTTTCTTCATTCTCATAATCAAGCCATCTCTTGTAATTCCTGCATTATTTACTAACACATCAATTCTGCCAAATTTTTCAATGGTATCCTTTACCATTGCTTCACATTGTTCGAAATTTGCTACATCTGCTTCCACAAATTCGCATCTTACACCATTTTTTTCTATCTCTTTTCTTAATTCTTCTAAAGAATCATCTTTTCTTCTGCAATTTACAGCAATGTCAAATCCATTTTCGGCAAGTTCTAAGGCAATTTCTTTTCCAATTCCTCTGGTTGCCCCAGTAATTAAAGCCACTTTATTTTCACTCATTTTCTTCATCCTTTCTTGTTTTATTCGTTTATTCCTAAATTTTATTATGTACTTTTCTTATTCTCTGTGAAGACTTTTTTGTTCGTTTTTTGACCGTTAAGAGTGTCCCTTTTGTCCAAGCTACTATTTTAATTGTTGTAAAGCACTCTCCATTGTTTCTATATTTTCAATGTTAAGCACTGTCACACCTAGTTCTTTTTCCTTTGCTACTTTTCTTACAAAACCAGATAGAGTTTTTCCTGGTCCTATTTCCGCAAAAGTATCGATTCCCATAGCTAACATGGTCTCCACCGATTTTCTAAATTTTACTGGGCACATAACATGGTTCGCTAATATTTCTACCATATTATCTTCTTCTGCATAAGGAGTGCCATCTAAGTTTTTTATAACAGGAAGCTGACATGGTGCAAAAGTAATTTTTTCTAATTCTTTTTTTAAAGCTTTCGATGCTTCCTGTAGTTTTTCAGTGTGGAAAGGTCCACTTGTTTTTAGCTCTACTGCTTTTCTTGCTCCTAAAGCTTTTGCATTTTCCATTGCCTTTGTTACTGCTACTTTCTCCCCAGAAACAACTACTTGCCCTGGGCAATTGTAATTTACTGCTCTTACGAAGCCCTCTGTCACTTTGCTACAAGCTTCCTCTACTTTGTCATCTTCTAGCCCAATAATTGCGGCCATAGCCCACTCGCCTTTTGGTGCTAGCTCTTGCATCAAAGTTCCTCTTGTTCTTACAATTTTTGCTCCTTCTTCTATAGAAATAACTTTTGCACATGTTAAAGCACTATATTCTCCTAAACTTAATCCTGCTGCTGCATCTACTTGAACACCTTGTGTTTTTAGAATTTCTAAAATTGCCATGCTCATAGCATAAATAGCAATTTGTGTATTTTTTGTTTGATTCAATTCTTCCTCACTTGTTTCAAACGTTAATTTTGCGATATCTTCTCCTAAAACTTGCTCTATCTTTTTATATACCTTTTTAGCTTCGTCATATTTTTCATATAAGTCTTTTCCCATTCCTACTGTTTGCGTTCCTTGCCCTGGAAAAACAAATCCAATTTTCATTTTCTTCGTCCTTTCTTTTGCATTTTTTGTTATTTTTTGAACATTAAATTTCAATCAAAATACTTCCCAAATTAAGTCCTCCGCCATATCCCGCAAGCAAAATTTTATCGTTTTCTTTCAAAAGTTTTTTATCCAAAATTTCATTTAAAGCTATCGGAATACTAGCATTAAAGGTATTTCCTATTTCTGCAATATTGCTATACATTTGTTTTGGCTTTGCACCTATTTTTTCAGCAATATTTGTTAATATGCGTATATTAGATTGGTGTGGAATAAAATATTTAATATCTGCAATATTTAAATTTTGTTCTTCTAACAGTTCTGTTATATTTTTGGTTACTTTTTCGATTGCGAATTTATATACTTTTTTTCCATCCATCCAAATAGGCTGATTTTCTTTACAGGTTAGAATATCTCCCTCTTGCCCAATACTTTTGATATTTTGTGCATATAGCTTATTTTTCGCTTTGCTAAGCAAGGTAGCTCCTGCACCATCTCCTAATAAGATGGTAGTGTTAATATCATTTTTATCTAAGTATTTCGAAAGTTTTTCTACTCCTACAACTAATGCCTGCTCTACTTCTTCTACCTCCAAGTATTTTCTTGCAATATCAATACCATTAATATAGCCACAGCAACCGGCTAAAAGGTCCATGCACATGCAATTGGTAATACCAAAATATTTTTGAATTTCAAAAGAAATCCCAGGCATTGTATTTTCAAAATTAGTAGATGCCACAATAATAAGTCCAATTTTACTGAAATCCAAGTCGCTTTTTTCCTTTAAGTTTTCAACCGCCTTAATGGCTAAATCTAATGTTGTTTCCTCTTCTGCCCAATATCTTGTTTTTATTCCTGTTCTTTTATAAATCCAATTTTTATCTATGCCAAATTTTTCATTTAATACTTCATTTTCTATCTTTTGTTTCGGTAAATACATCCCACTTGCCAATAATTTTATTGAATTCATATGTATTCCTTTCCGTTAATTTTTCGAATAGTATTATACCATAAATGTAATTTTTTTGCATCCTTTCTAACCAATTGGTCGAAATTTTTGGTTACAGGATAATGGTTTATCATTCTTTTTATTTTGAAATGCAGGTAGTGGGTACTTTTCATTTTGTATTTACTCCCCCCAACATCGAACAGTCTGTAGTAAAAATTACAGGGATACTGCCTATTTCTACTTGAAGAAAAAACAAGTTTTTTCTTCAAGAGTAATTTTTCCACAGACTGTAACTTGTCGGTCCCCACCTTGAGTCGTAAATAAAAATGAAAAGTACCCACTACCTGCATTTCAACAAGATATAATCTATTGTGTGTCCCCTTGTTTCATTTTTCAACTCACAATCAAATCGTAATTGCTTACATCTTCTACTCTTCCCTTTACAAAAGTACCTAATTTCAATTTTTCCTTTGCATGAAAGTATACTATTCCATCAATTTCGGGTACATCTTTGTCGGTTCTTCCTATATAAGTTTTTCCATCAAAAGATACCTCTTCTAGTAGAACTTCTACTTCTTTTCCAATTTGCTTTTCTAAATTTTCCTTAGAAATCTGCTGTTGCAAAGTCATAATCTTATTATATCTACTCTTCTTCGTCATCGGATGTATCTGTTCTTTTATTCTAGCAGCAGGTGTTCCTTCCTCTTTGGAATACGAAAAGCAACCTAACTTATCAAATTTTGCTTCTTGCAAAAAGGCATATAGCTCCTCAAAATCTTCTTTTGTTTCTCCAGGAAAGCCAACCATAACGGTTGTTCTAATGACAACATCCGGAATCTCGCTTCTTAATTTTTGAATAAGTTTTCGGATGGATTTTCCATCACTTTGTCGATTCATTCTTTTTAAAACCGAATCGGAAATATGCTGGATAGGAATATCAAAATAATTACATATTTTTTTATTCTCTTTTACCACTTTTATTAATTCGTCATCAATCGTTTCCGGATAAGCATATAAGAAACGAATCCAATGGATTTCTTTTATCCTGCATAACTCTTGCAAAAGTTCAGCCAAACGTGGTTTTCCATATATATCGATACCATATTTGGTCGTATCTTGTGCAATTAAAATAAGCTCTTTATATCCTTGTTTTGCAAGTTTTTTTGCTTCTTTTAGAATTTCCTCCATTTTTCTGCTAATTTGTGGACCTCGAATATATGGTATTGCACAATAGGTACATCGATTGCTACAGCCATCTGCAATTTTCAGATAAGCATAATTTGAGCCTGTCGAAATAACCCTATCTTCTACTTGGTTAAAATTACAATACTTTTCTTTGTTTTGAGCTAACATGTTCTCCTTGTTGTTACTGGTTGTTTGCTCACCAATCGCATCTTTTGTCTTTTTCTCCTCTAGCAAATCCACAATTTGTTCCCATAAAGAATTATATTCACTATATTTAATAAATAAATCCACTTCTGGAATCGCCTTTTGTAATTCCTCTTTATACCTTTCTACTAAACATCCCATCACAATAAGATATTTACATTTTTTCTTTTTGTATTCAGCCATTTCCAAAATGGTATTAATCGCCTCTTCTTTAGCTGATTGAATAAAGCCACATGTATTAATCACAATGGCATCTGCTTCTTCTGGCTTATTTACAATTTCATAATTGTTTGCTTTAAAAATTCCAATTGTTTTTTCCGTATCTACCAAATTCTTACTACATCCCAATGATACAAATCCTATTTTCATTTTTTCTTCCTTTCTTAATTACTTGAACAGAAGGGACACTCCTAAACGTTCAAGAATTTGAACAAAAGGGACAGTCCTTGTTCGCTGTTTCCTTAAAAAAATAAGGAGTGTCCCAAAAGTTTAAGAACTTGAACAAAAAGGAGTGTCCCTTCTGTTCAAGCTTTTCTTCTTTTGTTGTTACTGTGCTAGCACTCCATTCAATCGATTTAATCCCGAAACTAATTTGTCATACGTCTCTCTTGTTATGGTATTTAAAAGTTCTGGATTATATGAATTAATAGCGCCTTTCATATCAATTAATTCTATTCTATTTTCCGCTTCTGTTCCATTGTCTAATACATAAATTGGCGTATAATCCACTTTGTTTAAATAAACTTCTCCTTCACTTTTTATTAATTCAATATTGAGTATTAGCTCTGTTCTAGCATCTTCTGAGCTTAACGTAGAAATAAAGGTTCCTATGGAATAAGCAATAAAAACATTTTTTCCTTGCTTGTTTTGCACTACCTCCATTGGTTGAACCACAGATGGATGGGAGCCTAGAATTAAATCTGCTCCATTTTCTACTAAAAATCCAGCAATTTGCCTTTGTTCATCACTAACCGTTGTAGAAAGAGCATCTCCCCAGTGAATTAGAACGCAAATGTAATCAGCTCCCTCTTTTTTAGCATATTCAATATCAGACTTTGCTTGCTCTTCACTATATAAATTGATGGCACTTAATTCTTTGTCTGTTTTTTTGTCTTGTTCATCTACAAAACAGGTATATGTTAAAAATGCAATCTTTGTGTTTTTTACTTCTTGCATTTCTACAGCTCGTGGCGTATCTATTTTATCACCTACTACCAAAAAGCCCATTTCCTCTAGGTTGTTTTTTGTCTCAGTTAATCCTGTTAATCCTCTGTCTAAACTATGATTATGCGAAATAGAAACAACATTAATTCCTGTGTTGCTTACAGCTTGTGCAAATTCTCGTGGAGCATTTTCACTATTATATTCTCCTTCTGAAACACAGGTTTCCATCGTTCCCATAACTATGTCTGCACCTTTTACATAGTCTGTAACATTAGTGAACATATGCGAAAAATCATATTCTCCCTTTTCACTCTGATAAGCATCATCTAGCATTTCTTGACTACATAAAATATCTCCCACAGCAGACATTGTAATTAAAACATCAGAATTCGATATATTCTGATTTGCTCTTGTAATAGCTTCATTCATTTTAGTAAATACCTCTTGTGACTGCTTTTCTATTGTTTCCTTTTCTTTTGCTATTTCTTGCTTATCTAGATACCTTTGATAGTTATAAATCCCAGTGCAAATGATAATAATTACAATTAATATTCCTATAATAATGAAAAAATTTCTATTTGTTAACACTTCTTTTATGGAACGAATTCTTCTAACATTTCTTCTATTTCTTGCCATTTTTTCTATCATTCCTTCCTAAGGTACACATTCGGTTGTAGCAAAATGAAAATCTCCAACCTTTTCCCTTTTGTGAATTTATATAACACCACTATTATAAAGAATTTGTAGAAATATGTCAACCAACTTTTTGGTCAATATTTTTACTTTGTATTGAATATTTTTGGTTAATATTGTAAAATATATCCAAATTCAAATTTAATTCTTTTCCAAGCAGATGTATGCCTTAAGAATATAAATAAATATAAAGTGAAAGGAAATGATAAAATGAGTAAATACAAAAGAAAATTATATGATGCAGACAAAATAAATGATTTTCGTGGACTTATTAATCGCTATTCTACTCTTTATGCTGATAAAGTTGCATTCGAATTCAAAAAAACACCAGATGCAACAGAACATATAAAAATTACTTATGGTCAATTTGTAAAAGATATTAAAGCACTTGCTACTTCTTTACTTGGGCTTGGCTTATCTCAAAAAAGAGTTGCTTTAGTTGGTCCCAACCGTTATGAATGGTGCACCAGCTACTTAGCAATTACTACTTCCGACATGGTAGTAGTCCCACTTGATAAATCCTTACCAGATAATGAAATTGAAGACCTAATTATGCGAAGCAAAGCGGAAGCTGTCATTTTTGACCAAAAATATGCAGAAGTATTTTCCAAAATCGCAGCCGAGGGAAAATCCCATTTAACTTCTTTTATTTGCATGGATGAAACGGAGCATTTTCCAAGTCTATCTAGCCTTATTCAAAAAGGTAATTCAATGCTTACCAATGGAGATACTACCTATGATTCCATTAAAATTGATAACCAAAAAATGTCGATTATGCTTTTCACTTCTGGTACCACCTCCATTTCCAAAGCAGTGGCTCTTTCCCAATCTAATATTTGCGAAGACATCTATGCTCTTGCACAAATGACAGATATTCGAAAAGAAGATACTTTTTTATCTTTTTTACCACTGCATCATACGTTTGAATCAACTTGTACTTTTTTATATGGTACTTTTTCTGGCATCACAGTTGCTTTTTGTGATGGGCTTAAATACATTCAAAAAAATCTAGCAGAATTTAAAGTAACAGGACTTGTTTGTGTTCCTTTAATGTTAGAAATTATGTATAAAAAAATCAAAAAAGGAATTGAAGAAAAAGGAAAAACAAAATTAGTACACAATATGACCAAAGTTTGTAATGGCCTATTAAAATTTGGAATTGATATTCGTCGAAAAGTATTTAAAGAAGTATTAGACAACTTAGGTGGCAAAATCCGATTTTTAATTGCTGGAGGCGCTGCGATGAGTCGAGAGGCTATCCAAGGATTTTTAGACTTAGGCATCAATTTGCTACAAGGTTATGGATTAACTGAAACTTCTCCTGTGGTAGCCGGGGAAAATGACAAATTTAAAAGATGTGGTTCTGTTGGTTTTCCTCTTCCAGGAATTGATGTTAAAATAGACAACCCAGACAAAGACGGAACTGGAGAAATTGCAGTAAAAGCACCTACCGTAATGCTTGGCTATGTAGACAATCCTAAAGCAACTGCTGAAGTTCTAAAAGATGGATGGTTTTATACTGGAGATTTAGGCTATTTTGATAAAGATGGATTTTTATTCATCACGGGAAGAAAAAAAGATGTAATTGTTTTAAAAAATGGAAAAAATATTTTTCCAGAAGAAATTGAAATATTAATAAATAATTTACCTTATGTATCAGAATGCATGGTTTTTGGAAGACCTTGTGATGATGGCGACTACAAAATAGGAGCCAAAATTGTCTATAACAAAGAGATAGTAGAAAAAGAATTTCCAAATATTACGCAAGAAGAGTTATACAAAATAATATGGAATGATATTAAGGAAAAAGTAAATCATAAGATGCCAGCTTATAAATACGTAAGAGAAATTATGATAACAGAAGCACCTTTAATTAAGACTACCACGCAAAAAGTAAAACGCCATGAGGAATTAAAGCTAATTTTAGGCGAAGCTTGAACAGAAGGGACACTCCTAAACGTTCAAGAACTTGAACAAAAAGGAGTGTCCCTTCTGTTCAAGTTCTTGTTTAATCATTGCTACACATATGTTTACGTGTCATTTCTAATAAATTTAGTTTGGAAAATCCTACAATTTGTGTTTTTGATCTATCTCTTCGCAACTGTTCGCGAAGTAACTCGATAATTTTTTCTTCGTTTTCTTTGCTTTGCATATCAATATAGTCAATAATAATAATTCCGCCAATGTCTCTTAGTCTTAATTGTTTTGCAATTTCAATGGTTGCCTCTTTGTTTACGGTAAAGATGGTTTCTTCTAAATCTTTCTTTCCTGTATATTTTCCAGAATTCACGTCAATGGCAGTTAATGCTTCTGTTTTGTCAATTGTGATAAATCCCCCGCATTTTAGCCAAATTTTTCGATTATTCATCTCTTCCAATTGCTTTTCCAAATCGTAAAATTCTAACAAATTTTCTCTCATTTTCAATTGGATTTCCACATTTTCCTGTTTTAAAAAGCTTTCTATTTCTTTATAAGTTGCCTTATCATTCGTTACAATGCGGTATAAGTCTTGATCCATCAAATCAACCAAAGTTTTTTGAATCACACTTTCGCTTTGGTATAAAAGTACCGGTTTTTTTACTCTTTTGGCTTTTTGAAACTTTTTCTGAATATCCTCGCATCTATTAACAAGCTTTTTTACATCGTATTCTATTTCCTCTTTTGTCTTGGAAACAGCAGAAGTTCTTACAATAGCGCCATACCCCTCTGGTACCACTTCTTTTAGAATAGTAAGCAATCTTTCTCTTTCTTGTTCATCATCTATTTTTTGCGAAATAGTAATAAAATTTTCTTGTGGCATAAGAACACAAAATCTACCAGATATGCTAATATGGGAAGAAATTCTAGCACCTTTTTTATTGGTACTATCTTTTTTTACCTGTACCATAATTGGCATCCCCGGTTTCAAATAATCTTTAATATCATATTTGCCAAAGATTTCGTTTTTGTTTCCGGTTTCATTACTTGCTTTTGGAATAATATCACGAATATGAATAAAAGTATTTTTTTCCTTTCCAATATCCACAAAAGCAGCTTGCATACCAGGCAATACATTTTCAACAATACCTAAATAGATATTGTCTTCCATTCGTTCCTTGCCATCTTCTTCCTCGTATTTTTCAATTAATTTTCCATTTTCGATTAATAGGATTTTTTTAGAATGGTTTTCTACATTAATAAATAGTTCTTGCATTTTTTTCCTTTCTTGCGTCATAAAAATTATTTTAATTAAATTGATTCATTGTATTATCAATACCATTTTTTATCCAGTATTCAATTGCTTCTACTGCTAAATCTTCTCCTTTTTGCAATTCGACATACTCTTCTGCAGGAATCTGCCCTATTACATAATCGATTCGGTCAAATTCGTCTTTTGGTCTGCCGATTCCTACACGAATACGAGGAAAGTCTTCGCTTTTTAATTCATATACCAATGATTTCATTCCATTGTGCGAACCCGGACCACCTTTGGCACGTACTCTAACCTTGCTTATTTCTGTGTCCATATCATCATACACAATTAGCACATTTGCTAATGGCTCTTTATAAAAGCGCACAAATTCCACTACAGACTCTCCACTATTATTCATAAAGGTTTGTGGTTTTATTAAAATAACTTTTTCTCCTGCAACAATACCTGTTCCATAGATTGCATTATATTTTGTTCTATTTAAGCTTATTTCATGTTTTTGCGCTAATTTATTTATTACATCAAATCCCATATTATGCCTAGTATTCGCATATTCTGGTTCTGGGTTACCAAGCCCTACAATTATGTACATATCTTTACCTTTCTTTAATTTTGCTCTAATATTTTGAATTATACATATATTGTCATCTTATATATATAATTCAAAATACCTCGCACCATTATCACTATCATATAAGTTTTCTAATTGCGTAAAACCTCTTTTCAAATAAAAATTAATAGCCGTTTCTAACTTATCATACGTACCAAGCACTATCCTCTTGTAATTATCTTCTTTGGATTTTTCCATTACTCTACGATACAAATCTTTTGATAGGCCAGTACCTCGATAATCTTTTCTCACATAGAGTTTTTTTAATTCTGCATCAAAATCATTAATTTTTCTTAAAGCAATAGTACCTATTACGTTATCTTCTTCATCTAGTGCAATCCATAGTCCTCCGCCATTTTCTATGTATTCTAAATTGTTTTGTTCTTCTAATTCTTTTCTATATTCTTCAAATCCATATTCTTCCACAAAGATGGATATAATGAAATCATTTACATTCTCATTATATCTGTCTTCAAATTCTTTTATTTTATACATTTTAAATCACCCTATTCTATTACATAATTGGCGATTTCTCGATAATATTTCTCAATTTTACTTATTGTAATATCCCAAGAATATCGCGCTGATTCTTCAACTCCATTCTTTACTAAGGATTCTTTTAAATCCTTATCTTTTAAAATTATTTCAACTTTTTTAACAATGTCTTCTACATTGTCTTTTTCAATTATTAAGGCATTCTTGCCATCCTCTATAAAATCCATATTTCCACCATTATTGGTCGTAACAATAGCTGCTCCACAAGTCATTGCTTCTAATACGGGTAAGCAAAAAGATTCGTACATAGAAGCACAGATATAAATATCTGTTTCCCTTAAAATATCGCCTATCACTTTTTGTGGTGGGTTTACAATAGGATTTAGGTTTGTGTTTTTTATAGGTACTGTAGGTGTAATCCAATTTAATTTTATTTGGTAACCTTTGTTTTTCAATACAGTAACAGCATCTAAAATATTTTGTATTCTTTTAAAATTTGTCTCTTCTGAGCCAATAATCGTAATATTGGGTACCTCGTTTTCAGGATGTGGTTTATAATAAAATACCCTATTATCTACCGCATTTGGTATTACGATTGCATCTGTATTATAAATTTGTTTTAATTTTTGCTTTGCGAAATTAGAGACCGTATAAACAAATTGAATCGTTTTTAATTGTTTTTTAATATATTCATAGGTTCTGTCCTCTAACTTATCCAAATCAAATAAATGATAGTCTCCTTGCTCAAAATAAACAACTGGTGCTATTTTCTGTTCTACACTCTCATATATTTCTCTCCAATAGGTGGTAACAATGACGTCTGTATCTTTTTCAATTACTTCGCATAGCACTTTTTCCCACGGTACTTGTAGAAATTGAACTTCTTTTCTTAAAGGAAACCATTCCGGTCTTTTATCATGAGAGATTAAGGTAACCTGATGTCCGGCTTCTGTTAATCTATTAGCATGTTCTAATATTATTTTAGAGCCTCCACACACTCCTGTCCAAGTCATAACATAAGTTATTTTTAAGTTTTGTTTATTTTTTTCTGTTCGTCGTAATTTTTGTTTTTCTGCATGTTTCAGTCGTTCCTCACGTCTCATAAATTCCATATTTTTTAGGAATTGGATATCTTCCATACTTAATCCCCTTCCTTTCTAAATGTACATACTTTAAATGATGACTGTCCTTTACATTTTTTTTAATTTATCCCATACTTCATTTGTCTTAACAAATTCATCATAATTTTTTTGCACTATTTTGTCATAATTTTCTAAATCTGTAAGTAAAGTATCAAAAACATCTGCTCCAAAAAGTTTATTAATCTCTGGAATACTTCTTTTCAATTTATCTAAATTTTCTTGTATTTTTTCCTTATATTCCTTCTTATTTAAAATATACAATAGTAATGGCTTATATTTTATCCATCCTCTAGAAGCTTTTAAAAATCTTTGCTCTACTTCTTCATCTGTTGCTTTTATTCGTTTTAACATTTTAGGATATTTTCTTCTTACTACACTAGTATATTTCAAAAATCCATCATGGAAATGATATACTGGTACTTTTACAATTTTAGAATTTATTAAGTTAATGGAAAAGAAAGCATCTTCTCCTCTTGCCCCTTCTGGATTATAGAAAGCAGGGATTTTATCAATATGGTTTAAATTCAAGCACAATGTGGATCCCACTACCCAATTTCCTTTTCCTTCATCTTTCTGAACATAAGCTCCTTCACCATTTGCTATTTTTGGATCCGCATAAGTAATGCCATCATCTTTTACAAATTTTTCTTTAATCGATTCCCATGAGACCACTTCGTTGCTAATAGCCTCGATATATTGTTTAAATAGATTTTCATCAATATCTTCATTTAATTCCACATAAGGAATTGGTGAAATGTATCCGCAATGATATCCAATAGTAACATCTGCATCCTTTATATAAGTTAAATGTCTAGCAATATTGTCTTGCTCTTTCCATTCAATTTCATTGCTATTTTCCTTTTTTATGCAAGCTACAGGATATTCATCATCATCCCAAAATAATAAATAATCTATTTTCGCTTTTTTTGCATAATACATAAGCGTATTTCTTCCTTTAGCATGTCCATGCCCAAAAAAAAGATCCGCTTCTTGTTTTGTCAAAATTTCTCTACCTATTAATTTCTTTTTTTCTTCATCAATGTCTTCAGGAGTAATATATCTTATTTTTATATCCTTATATACATTCGGTATAATTCCATAAAAATCCACTCTTGTAGTAAATTGATACCCTAAATCAAATAATATAAATATGGTAATTTCGACTCTTTCTTTTGAATCTTTAAATTGGTTAATTAACCTTTCATACGTATTATTAATTACTTTACATACATTTGGTCTGCCTGTAACAAAACCTATCCCAAACTTTATTACATTCTCCATTTCCTTTCTCCTTTAGAATTCTCTGTTGTGTTAAACACTTCCGAATTATCTTTCATTAGCTAATTTATTTTAGCACATTTTGCATATTATGTCAAATTTCGCTTTCCCTTATCGCTGTAGTTATTTTTTATTCTATTTTCCTTTTTATTTTTCCCATTTTCTTAAAAAATAACCTGTTATCTTGATTTTATAACAGATTATTTAAAATAACTTTTCTAATTTATATTCTTTGTCTAACTTTTCATTTAAATACAAATTACTTATCATTTGCAATTCTTTTAAACTGTTTTCTGCTAAGCTAAATGAAAAAAGTTTTTTTGGTGGTGCCAATACAATATATTTTATTGCTTGCATCGTTGCTTCCGAGATTTCAACTGCTCCTTTATCTTGCCTGCTACAAATATCACATTTAACTCCGCTGTCACGCAAGCTAAAATGATTAAAAAAAACATTCTCTGTTTTTTTACAGGCAGTACATCGATCGATAATCGGTGTAAACCCCAATAAGCACATAAGTTTTAATTTAAAAATGCTAATTACTAAATCCATATCCTTATCCGTTTCTGAAAGGACATATAAGGTATTTAAAAAAAGTTGTAAGATTTTATAGGTATTCTGATTTTCGTCAGTAACATCATTGATAATTTTAGTAATATGTGCTGCATATTGGAGCTTTTCCAAATCCATTCGTAGATTGTAAAATACTTCATTTACTTCGCAAGAATTGATATGATAAGAACTCGCCCCTTGATAAATCAAATAATCTCCAAAACATAAAAATTGCGTTGCTGCCATCAGCTGGCTCTTAGGTCTCCTTGCTCCTTTGGCAGCACACCCAATTTTACCATTCGGAGTTAATATCGTAACCATTTTATCATAATCGCTTAAATTGTTCTCCGCTATTACGATTCCCTTCACTTTTATTATTCCCATTCTGTTTTTCCGCCTCTAACATGTTTTTTTCTATATTTTCTACTTCTACTAATTCTAGAAAAGTGTTGATATCTCCCGTATTTTTAAAAGTATTCCATGCCATTTGTTTTATCATGCTAATCATCTCCAATTTTGAAAGTTAAGTAGTTACTTTTCATAACTACTTTTCTTACTTTATCATTTGCATTTTTTTCTGTTTTATACGCCTAAATTTTCATTTTGTTTTTTCTAGGTAAAGTATATATTTTTTTATTTTCTAATTGTCAAAAGAAACAAGCAATGCAAGAAAATCAAGAAAAAATTATCGAGATAGTACTTTGTGTACATCGAGAAAATTTTTTCGTAGATTGACACAGCAGTGCGACGTTTATTTTGGCAATTTAAATGGTTTGAGGAATTGAGAATCATTAATCCAATCTTCTCTCACTTTCACCCACAATTTTAAGTTTATCTTTATGCCAAGCATTTTTTCTAAATCTTCTCTTGCATAGATTCCAATTTTTTTCAGCATTGCTCCATTTTTTCCAATAATAATGCCTTTATGGGATTCTCTTAAACAATAAATGGTAGCATCTATATTATAGAACGGCTCATTTTCCATTGTTTTTCTTTTTTTCATTTTTTCAACTTCAACAAATATTCCATGTGGTACTTCATCATTTAGTAGCTTCAATGCTTTTTCGCGTATCGTTTCTTCTACCAATTGTCTTGTCGTTTGGTCTGTATACTCTTCTCTATCATAATATGCAGGACCTTCTTTTAAGTTCTTCTCTATTTCATCTAATATTGTATCTAAGTTAATATTTTTTACCGTAGATACCGGAATAATGCTAGCAAAATCATACTCAGCTTGATAAATCGCAATTAATTCGGCAACTTTTGCTTTCTCTACTAAATCCACTTTATTAATAATCAAAATCGTTTTCTTTTTTGCTTCTTTTATTTTTTCTAAAATAAGTTTGTCTCCTCTGCCGATTTCATGGGAAGTAGCTTCTATTACAAATAGCACTACGTCAACATCTTTTGAAACTTCAAAAGCATTTTCTACCATAACATCCCCTAATTTGGATTTTGGTTTATGAATACCTGGCGTATCTATAAAAATAATTTGTGAATTTGGTCTATTTACAATTGCTCTGATGACAGTCCTTGTAGTCTGTGGTTTATTTGCAATTGCTGCCACCTTTTCTCCTACTAAACAATTAATAATACTTGATTTTCCCACATTAGTTCTTCCTAATATAGAAACAAATCCTGATTTAAATATTGTCTTTTCTTCCATTTAACTTCTCCTTTTTCCAATTTAGGGACAGGCCTTTTTCTCTACTTTTTTCCAATTTAGGGACAGGCCTTTTGGTCTCCTTAGCGAAATGATAAAGCCTGTCTCTATACTTTAACTTTTCTATATTATATTCTTTTTATTATCACTTTTTTGTAGAATTAAGTAAACAATTTTTTCTAACTTTTCGTCATTTTTTACTTGACAAAACTATATCCTATATTCCTCCATTGGCGTATAATGCGTATGTAACAATTCATGTGCCTTGTGCTCTCCCGGCTGTCCGATGTATTCTTTGTAAATTTCTTTTAAAATTGGATTTTCATGCGATTTTCGAATGGTACTTCTTTCATCGATTGAATACATTGCTGCAGCTCTTTTTGCTCTTACATCAACTGTCATCCTTGTTTTTGAATTCTTAATCGGTTGTCCTCCTCCCATGATGCATCCTCCTGGGCAAGCCATTACTTCTACAAAACTATAATCTGCCGTTCCGTTTTTTATTTCTTCCATTACTTTTCTTGCATTTCCTAATCCATGTGCTACCGCTACTTTTACTTCTTTTTCTCCTATTTGTATGCTTGCTTTCTTTATGCCTTTGGCACCTCTAACCTCTTCAAATTCTAACTTTTGCAATTCTTCACCTGTTATTAGTTCATAAGCGGTACGAAGTGCTGCTTCCATTACACCACCAGTAACACCAAAAATAGCTGCCGCACCAGTTGCCTCTCCCATTGGGTTATCAAAGGTTTCATCTTCCAATTTTTCAAACTCAATATTAGCCTGTTTTATCATTCTAGCAAGTTCACGAGTTGTTATAACGGCATCGACATCTCTGTATCCTTTTACTTCCATTTCTTCTCTTTTACATTCGTATTTCTTAGCAATACATGGCATTACCGAAACAACATAAATTTTACTTGGATCTATATTATTTTTTTCTGCATAATAAGATTTAATAATCGCTCCAAACATTTGGTGTGGTGATTTACAGCTAGACAAATGGTCTAAATTCTCTGGATACTCCATTTCTGCAAAACGCACCCAGCCAGGGCAACACGAAGTGGTCATTGGCAAATGGTCATTTTCTTTAAAGCGTCTTACAAATTCGGTAGCTTCCTCCATAATCGTAAAATCTGCACCTGTATTTGTATCAAACACTTTATCAAATCCCAACGCTTTAAGTGCGGATACCATCTTACCTGTAACATTGGTACCTATCTCCATTCCAAACTCTTCGCCAAGCGCCACTCTAATAGATGGAGCTGTTTGCACTACCACAAAAGTATCTGGATCTTTTAATTTAGCCCAAACATCATTGATATTCTCTTTTTCATGAAGTGCGCCAGTTGGGCAGGATTCAATACATTGTCCGCAGAAAGTACAGTTTACATCATTTAAGCTGTGGTCATACGTTGTAGAAATGCAAGATTCAAAACCTCTTTCAATACAATCAATTGCTCCAATATTTTGCACATTTTTACAAGTTGCAACACATCTTCTGCACAAAATACATTTATTAAAATCCCTTACAATCGATGGAGACTTATCATCAATCTTATGCTCGGTTCTCTCTCCTTTAAATTCAATATCGAGTACATTAAATTTTATTGCCAAATCTTGCAATTCGCAATTACCAGAACGAGTACAAGTTAAACAATCTTTGGAATGGTTGGAAATAATCAAATCCAATATGGTATGTCTTGCTTCTAATACATTCGGTGTATGAGTATGTACTACCATTCCTTCCTCTACTGTTTGGATACAAGAGGTAGCAAAACCACGTCTTCCCTCTACTTCTACAATACACATTCTGCAATCGCCAACCTCATTGATGTCTTTCAAAAAGCACAAGGTTGGAATATCAATTCCGGCTTGTTTTGCTGCATCTAGTATAGTTGTGCCCTCTGGCACACACACTTTTTTATCATCTATTTTTAAATTAACCATTTCTTTCCTCCTTATTTTCCAAATTGGGGACAGGCGTTTTTCTTCACTTTTTTCCACTTTTGGGACAGGCGTTAAAATTTTTGTGCATTCATCATTTTAGAATTTTACCTGTATAATCTGTTACGTTCAAATCATTTAGCCATTTTACAAATATTTCTGTATTTTTAATCTTCTTCTCTACCTTCTCCTTTAATTCCTAAAAGGGGTGTCCCTAAATTGGAAAAAAGTGGAGAAAAACGCCTGTCCCTAAAGTGGAATTACCCAATTGCGTGGAATGGGCAAGAACGTACACACGTCGTACACTTAATGCACTTGTCTTGATTAATATGCCTCTTCTCTCTTCCTTCTCCCTCAATCGCATTTACAGGGCAATTGCGTTGGCATAATCCACAAGCTTTACACTTATCTTCGTCGATTTCAATTCGGGACAACGCCTTACATTCCATAGCCTTACATTCTTTTTCGATAGCATGTTGCCTAAATTCTTCTCTAAAATATTTCATTGTGCTAATTACTGGGTTTGGCGCGCTTTGTCCTAGTCCGCAGATACTTGCTTTTTTGATATTAGCTGCTAATTTTTCTAGCTTGTAAATATCATATTCGTCTCCCTCTCCACTGCATAATCTCTCCAATATTTCTAGCATTCTTTTGGTTCCAATACGGCAAGGGGTACATTTTCCACAACTTTCGCTTACGGTAAATTGTAAATAAAATTTTGCTAAACATACCATACACTTGGTGTCATCCATGACAATTAGTCCCCCCGACCCCATCATAGAGCCAATTTCTTTTAAGGACTCGTAATCAATTGGTGTATCCAAATGTTCTTTCGGAATGCATCCTCCAGATGGTCCTCCTGTTTGTGCTGCTTTAAACTCTCTACCATTTGGTATGCCTCCACCAATGTCAAACACAATTTCTCTTAACGTAGTTCCCATTGGCACTTCTACCAATCCAACATTGTTGACATTTCCTCCCAAAGCAAATACTTTGGTTCCTTTCGATGTTGCAGTTCCAATGGATGAATACCAATCCGCTCCTTTCAAAATAATTTGGGCAATATTGGCATAGGTTTCTACGTTGTTGATTAACGTTGGACATCCCCATAATCCAGATGTAGCTGGATAAGGAGGTTTTACTCTTGGCTGTCCTCTTCTTCCCTCGATAGATTCCAAAAGTGCGGTTTCCTCACCACAAACAAAGGCTCCTGCACCAAGTCTTATTTCGATGTCAAAGTTAAAGTTGGTTCCGAAAATGTTTTTTCCTAATATTCCATATTCTCTTGCTTGATCTATGGCAATTTGAAGTCTATGTACCGCGATAGGATATTCCGCTCTTACATATATGTAGCCTTTTTCTGCTCCTACAGCAAACCCGGCTATTTCCATTGCTTCTAGCACGGCATGTGGGTCCCCCTCCAAAATGCTTCTATCCATGAATGCTCCTGGGTCTCCCTCGTCAGCATTACATACAACGTATTTTTTCTCTCCTTTTGCATCTCTTGTTGTTCTCCATTTCTTGCCTGTAGGGAATCCTGCTCCTCCTCTACCACGTAAGCCAGATTTTTCAAGTGTTTGAATTACTTCTTCCGAATCCATTTCGAATAATACTCTTCCTAAAGCTCGGTATCCATCAAAAGCAATGTATTCATCAATATCTTCTGGATTAATTACTCCACAGTTTTTTAATGCAATTCTTTTTTGTTTTTTATAAAAAGTAAGGTCGTCTAATTTTGTAACTTTTGTGCTATCAATATCCTTGCAAAGTAATCTATCTACTACTTTTCCCTCTATAATATGGGATTGGATAATTTCTTCGCAATCCTCTGGTGTTACCATGGCATAAAAAGTATCCTCTGGACGTATAATAACAATAGGCCCTTTCGCACATAACCCAAAGCATCCTGTTTTTATAACACGTACGTTTTCGATTCCTTTTTCCTTTATGATTTTATTAAAATTTTCTAGTATTTGTGGTGATTTCGAAGAAGTACACCCTGTTCCTTGGCATACTAGAATATGTTTTTCTCTTGTGTCTGCATTAGTATTTTTACGCAAGTCTAATTCTATTCGCTTTTCCGCTCTAATTTTATTTAATTCTTCTATTGTTTTCATGTAAGACCTCCTTTTTCTACTTATTGTTCTATTATCTTTCAAACTTTTTCAAGTTCATCTAAAACCTCGTCAAGCTTCTTCACCGTCGCATGCCCATACACCTCATCATTTACAGTAAATACAGGTGCTATTCCACAGGCTCCTACGCATCTTGTGGTATCGATGGAAAACTTGCCATCCTCGCTTGTCTTTCCTTCTTCTAATTTTAGTCTTTCTTTAAGTCTATCTAAAATTGCTTGTGATCCTTTTACAAAACAAGCGGTTCCTAAACATACAGATATATTATATTTTCCTTTTGGTTCTAAGGTAAATCTCGCATAAAAGGTAATAACACCATAGATTTCCGCCATCGGAACTCCTAAATATTTTGATACTTCTTGTTGTGCCACTTTCGGAATATATCCATATTTTTCTTGAATCTCATTCAAAATTTGTATCAAGTTATCTTTCTCTTGCTTATATGGTTGCATTATTTCATTTACTTCTTGCCTTATTTTATTTTCTACACATTCACACACTTTCTCATTACTTCCTTTCTCTCTTATTTCATGGTTGTATTATATCAAATAGATGGATTTTGTACAATAAATTATCGCAAAATTCCTGCCCTATTAATTACTCTACTACTATAGATAAAAAGTACGTCTTGATTTTCATATTCCGAAAAGTCAAGATAATTTTCCAGTATGGTATAATTGACATAGCGTAAATCGATTAAAACAATTTCATCATAATATGGAATTAGCAATGGTGCTAAGCTACTTCCAAAAGAATCACGAAATAGGATTAATTTTTTTCCTGTATTCGCATTTTCGTTTTTAATTGTTTCAATAGCAGATGCTCCAGATAGAAATACATCATATTTGTTTCCTGTTTCTTCAGCTTTTGCTAAGTTGTAGACAGGCTGATTGGTTTGACTTTCTTCACTATATACATTACTGTTTTCGATTTCTGCATTTGTTAAATAACGCAATTCATCTGGTGTTACACTATTTTCAATTTCTGTCGTATAGGTTCCGTAAAATTCTCCTAATGATTTTTCTTCATACGTAGGTGTTTCTATTTCTTTAGAACCAATTTCTGATTGTGCTTGAATTGATGCCTCATTATTCAAATTAAATTGCTCCAAAATTGTGCTAACTACCTTTTCCAAATTTTCTTGTTTCCAATGCATATCGGTTCGATAATAGTCCTCTAAAGATAACACATCGCTTATCTTAAAATACGTAATAGCCGGATTTAAGTTGTTTGCCACTTCTGTTTCTATTTCTCGAAAAGAGGTATCAATTTGGTTTTCCAAGTAATACGTTTTGTCTGGTATTACAGTGAAAGCTACTTTATTATTCTGCAAATAGTTCTCCCACACAGCATTGATTTTTTTCATATTAGACGCTATCGCATTCGAATTGGTATCTCCCATTTTTTCATAAATTGCATCTTCCACAATATAATAGTCTGTGCTTGTTCCGATACCATTCTCCATATCACTGTCGCTATCCTCTCCGTCACTTCCAAGCCATATACTAATTCCCACTGCTGTAAGAATAATTACTAGAACAATTCCTACAACCAACACTATTTTCTTCATTTTGCTTTTCTCCTTTTATCCTGTTTTTTCTCCGTCAAAATAGCCTTGAACCACTTTCGATTCAAGGCCGTTTTCTAATATTCTATTACTCCATTTTGCTCTAACATTTGGTCTGTTGCTGCTTGTGTATTATCTTTTACATATTCCTCATTTGTGGTTCCTAATATTTCTTTTAAACTGTTATATACTGGAGTAGCCCATTCATCACTTGCCATAACAAGTGCCACTAAATTACCGCTACTTGTTGCATATAATTTTTCGGCTTCCACACATATCCATTTTCTAGTATCTACTTTTTCTGACATTTCTTTTGCAATAGCATCTGCATCAGCTCCGTCTTTTACTTTTACCAAAACAAAGGAATAGGCTTGTGAACTCATCATTGGTTCTGATACTACAACAGCATCAATGTTCTCTGTAGAAGTAAGTCCTGTATATGAAGTAACGATATCGATATTGCTCATATCTACCACTTGGGTCATAAGGCTAGTTGGTAAAACTGTCTCTTGTCCTTCATAGACTTGGTTAATTAAATTTTCCATATCTGTAGTAGAATTGATTTGCACATTGCTATTGGAATTTCCTCCATTATCAGAGGTAGCATTATTATCAATTGGTGTATTATTTTGTGTTCCACCTTTTCCTCTAAAATATAATGCTCCTAATATAATTAATACTATAATTACGATGACAAGAATAAGCCACACCATAACTCCTTTATTATTCTTTTTTTCTTCTTTTGGTTGTTCTCCCATTTTTTAATCTCCTTTCTTACTCTTCAAATTCTATTTCTGCATCTGATGGACAAATCTGAATAAACGTTTTTCCATCATTTACTTCTATTTCATTTCCTTCTAAATCTTCATAAACTGTCTGTGAAGACCTTGACTCTTTTGTACAAGTAATTGGAATTGCTTTTCCATTGGTAATATAATAACCATCTACTTCTTTAATATTATCAATTGTTTGTCTTCCTTTGCCAGAGCCATCATTCAAAGTAGTATTGGTAACAAATTCGATAATAATATTCTTTGTAGTAACTGATTTTTCTGTATCCCAATCAACTTGTTCTTCTCCTCTTGTATAACGCTTATATACTTTGTTTTTGGAATCATATTCATACGTTACTGTATTAGCATAAGAATATGGTATAGTAACCGTATTCGCGGTTTCTCCCTCTTCCAAATTCACTTCATCAACCACATAGTTTAAAACAGGTTCCTGTTCAGTTGTTGTACGATATCCTTTTCTTTCTGCAATACTTAATATTTTCTCTGTGCTTGTCACAGCATTATGTGGTGCATATCTTTCGCTTACTCTCCAAAAATTAGAGGAGCTTTCATAAATACCATTAATATTGTCCACTCCTAATTCTTCAACATCATCCTCTGCTTGTGGACTTGTTCCATAATGTACATAAATAGCATCATTTTCTAAAGCATAATCTAGGAAATAGTGTCTTGCACTACGAATAGGACCTATCTTGTCTAAATCTTTGCCTTGCAAAATGGCCATTAATCTAGTTTCTCCACCCTCTACAATTATCTCATAGACGATGTCTGCTTCTAAAAGACCTGCTTGTGGTACTGCATTAATATTATTATCAATCATAACAGCAATTGGTCTTTCACTACCGGCTAATGTTTTTGGTTTTTCTTCTTCTGGCTCTTCCACTACCACATTAGCAGCAGCCAAATTCGTATCTGCATTTGCTGGCTCTTCGGCATTATTATCCATAAATATTTTTACAGCAAATAACACTGCTGCAATAATAATTAATACGACAAGAACTATCACAAACGCCTTTGTTCCGCCTCTTTCGCTTTTCCAATCAAACCTTTTCATACGGTTACTTCCTTTCTTTGGACAAAAAGGAGTGTCCCTTTTGTCCAAGCCTTGATTTCTTTATAAAGCTTGCATTACGCCAAGCGTAATACCATAAATAAACAATATTAAAATAATTCCAATACAAGCACTAAACACAATTTCTGATACTTTATGAGCTTTTGCTTCTACTCTACTTGCTGCCACTAAGATGGAAAGTACAAGTGATAGTGTGAGAATAACAATATTTACTGCTTCATTATTGGTTAAATTATCAACCATAAGCCAAATAATCGTATTTGCTGCAAAGGCTAACGTAGTAAAACCACTCGGTACAAATTTTTTATTCAATACTTTATTCTTGTTCGTTCTTGCAATAGCAATTAGTGCCACAATAGCAATTACCACAATCACAATTGCAGTAAAGGCTAAATGTACTGGGGAATTTACTATATTTTCAAGAAAAGTTATTCCAATTGTGCTTATCTTATCAAAGAATAAAAAGTAAGCAACTATAACGGCATTAATTGCTGTAATTACCACACCTCCGGCAGCCACATCTTTTGCAATTTTTGCTTTAGGATGGTACACATCCACATATAAATCTACCACTGTTTCAATGGCAGTATTACACATTTCTGCAAATAAAATTAAAATAATGGTAAACAAAAAGCATAAAAATTCAGCTCTACTTAAGTCGAAGAACAAGCTTATAATTACCACTGCCACAGCAATAACTAACTGTATCTTAATATTTCGCTGGGTGGTAGCTGCATAAATAATTCCATCGATTGCATTTTTCCATGCATCTAAGAAATTACTATTGGACGTTTTTTTTGAGTTTTTTCTTTCTTGTTCTTCTATTTGCTCTAATTCTTTTTCGCTTTCTTCAGAAGAGGTTTCTCTTTTAATTCCTAAGCCAGCCAATATCTTTTCTTCTTTTTCACGCATAACAACCTTGTCTTTTTCTTCGATATGGTCATGTCCCATTAAATGATAAAACCCATGCACTACCATATAAGCTAGTTCTCGTTCAAAACTATGTCCATATTCTTCTGCTTGTTCATATACTTTTGGAATGGATATTACAATATCTCCTAAAATATCAGCCTGTACATTACTATCTGCATTTTTAGAACTTTCTTCGACGAACTGTTCTAGTTCTTCCTTTTCAAACATAGGAAAAGATAGTACATCTGTAGGTCTATCAATGTTTCGATATTGCTTGTTTATTTTTTCAATTTCATTCGGTTCAGTTAGTGTAATGCTTACATATAAATTCGTTTTGTCCAATTTTTCTGTTTTAAAACATTCCTCTACAACCTGTTTGATGGTACTATCGTATTTTTCATTTTTTTCAAGATTTTTATAGATAATTTCGCAATTTTCCTTCATAACTATTTCCTTATTTTCTTTTTATTCTTCCTCTTACACTGCTTCTTTCTTTACTTTTGTGTTTCTTCTTTCTCTTGCTACTTTTCGATAAGTACCTTCCGATGTATATGTATTATACAATTTTCTCATTGCGCCTAATTCCACTAGTTTATTTCGATAGAATTGAACGATTTTATAATATTTGTTTTCATTGGTAGCTACTTTAGCTAAATCGCTTCGAATAAATAGAATTTCTTTTTGCTTAATGTATTCGTCATAGTCTTTGTCTTTTAGTTTTTCTACTTCTTTATAGGCATCAAAGAATTTTTTGTATTCTTCTCTTTGCGCTGGTTTTTCCCAATAAATTTTGGTGCTTAGTAATTTTGCATTATATTCTTCTATTATATTAATAAGTAACGAATAAGCTTTTTCTTGTTTTCTAAGCACTTTTGTGTCTACAATTAAACTTCTCACATCTTTTAACAATTTAATATAGCATTGTTCTGCTACCACAAGTGGCAAGCTATGTGTAAACAATTTTCTACTTAATCCTAAAAGAATCATATTCTTTTCAATAACATCATTTTGGTCTAATTTTCCGACTGAAAAACGATCAAAATTGTCAAATTCATCTAGGATTTCTTTATAAGTTTCATTATTCTCTAATTCAAATTTTATTGGTAGGATATTGGATATGTATTCTTCTAGTGTTTTGAAAATTTTGTTATAAATTTCTTGTTTTTCACCATCCGTAATATTATCTGCAAGTCTTATAGAATAGTGTTTTAACAATCCTTTATATAAAACTTCTGCCTCATAGCTGTAAAATTTTTTGTATCTATCTATTACTTTTGGTTTTTCATTTAATACGTTTTGATAATCTAATCCGATTAAATAAATTTGTTTTCTATATTTATACTCTGTATAACCCGTTTCTTTCAAATGCGTTATCATATAATATTGCGATAATGCATCCTTTTCGAATTCGTTAGCAGTATCATTTCTTACTTTTTTATAAATCGAATCCATAATATGTTTGTCAATCGCTTCTAAATAAAGTGCATAAGTATCATCCATTTTCTTGGACAACGCTTCCTTTTTTTCTTGTTCAGTCGCATTATTTAATGCTTCAAATGTTTTTAATACATTACTTCTTTTTAGGGAAATAATCACACTATTTAGCCCTATCTTTGTTGGTATTAAAAGTTTGCTTATTGTGTTTGTAATCTTAGAGAAAAATGTTCTTTCTGAATTGTAAATTCTTAAACTTCTTTCTTCCATCTTATCCATCCTTTCTCTTCCTTTGTAATCCTCTTGTTTTAAAGTTCTAGTTTTTCTTGCACCCCTATATTTTCCTTCACTTCGTAAGTAACCTCTACTTCAATAAAGTCTCTCTCTGTTTTCACATTTATTTGCTTATCGGTTATTTCTTTGTTTTCGATATTTTCCTTTAATGCCTCAGTTGCTCTGTCTATTCCTATTTGTTTTGCTTCCTCTAAGCTATGAATAACAACTATTTCCTCATATTCTTGATAGGTATATTCTATAAGCTCTATTGGCAAATAAAAATCGGAAAATAATTTTAATTTTTTACATGTCTCTATTGTATCATATTTTTCGAATTTTGGAATACTTTTATGAAAATTTATTTGAAAATTATTTATTTTTACGGAATACTTTGTTTCCAGATTTCCCGTTTCTCTTTTTTGTGTCTCTTTTAATTCCACTTTTTGGGTATTTGTATACCAAACTTTTGCCTGGACCTCGCCCCTAGAGTGCATATACTGCTTTCCTGTATATTTTCCTTCCATCCACCCAGCAATTAAAATATCTCCTTTTGTTACAACATCTCCCTCTTTTACTAGGGCAGTACCATTTTGCGCCGTTATTTTACTAATTACTCCATCTTTATCTGCCACAATATTACAATACTCTGCTTCGTCGACAATCTCAGGTTTCGGATCTGCTTCTACAATTTCTATTCTTGCATTCGTTCCTTTTATTTCCATTCCTACCCAAGCTACATCATCTCGTTTCAATCGTATTTGATTAATAATTTGCTTTGTATCTACACTACTTTTCCATTTTCCAATGGATAGTCCCTCTTCTTCTACTATTTGCAATATTTCTTCTTGTGGAATGGTGTTTGTCCCCACTATTTCAATATTCCAAATGAATTTTGATAAGAGGAATATGGCAAAAAGAATGAGGATTAGAAATCCAATAAACACTTTTCTTTTTCGGTATTTTTTTGCCACAAAAGGAAGTCCCTTTTTCTTCTCTATTTTCATTTTGCATTTGGTCTTTTTGCAAATTCCTTTTAATTGCTTAAAATATTTTGCTTCCACACATGCATGCAAAACAATGGAATTTTCTCTTTTTAAATTCCATAATAGAATTTGACTCGCATTGCACAAGTTAATAAATCTTTCAATATAATAACCCTCAATTGTAATGGATACATACCCAGACAAGTATTGCGCTATCCTGTTTGTATTCAATTTTCTTCCCCCTCTTCCTCTGTTTCTTCAAAATCGATGCTGTCGATTTTGCCAGTTACAAGTAAATCATCAGTCGTCATCTCTTCCAAGTTGAGGTTGAATCCATTAATATTAATAATGCCAATATGAGTATTCAGTCTTACAAAATAATCTTGATATTCGAAAATACCTTTATAATTCTCAATTAAAACTCTCTCAAACCCAACCACCGTAATTTTTGGATTATTGGTACTAAGTTCAACAGGTATTTCTAAAATTTCATCTAATTTTCTTGCTTTTCTTCTCATCATACACTTACCCTCTCCTTGAACAGAAGGGACACTCCTTTTCGTTCAAGTTCTTAAACTTTTTGGACACTCCTTTCCGTCCAAGTTTTTGGACATTTAGGAGTGTCCCTTTTGTCCAAACTCTTAAAGTTTGAAGTATTCCTTTTTTGCTTAAGTCCTTAAACTTCTTGGGCATTCCCCTCTTCTTCTTTTAGATTACTCACTTTTCAAATTCATCCAATGATTTAAACTCATACCCCATATTCTTTATTTCTTTAATGCAATAATCTAATATATTGCTATTGTCTTTTGAGGTGCTATGCAAAAGCATCACTTCGCCATTGTGCACATTGTCTAGTATTTTCTGCTTTCCGTACTCTTCTCTTCCCTGCTTGTTATCCTCCCAATCGTCATATGCAAATGACCACATAACTGTTGTATAGCCTAATGTATTGGTAAATGCAATGGTTCTTTCACTATATTCTCCTTTGGGTGGACGTAGATATTTCATTTCATAACCAAATTTATCATATAAAGCAGTATGTAATTCCATAACATCCTCTTTTATTTCTTCATTCGTGGATTCTGGCATACAAATATGGTCTGCTGTATGATTTCCAATAATATGCCCCTCTGTTATCATTCTTTCTACTAAATCTGGTCTGGAATTTAAGTAGTGTCCTGTAATAAAAAAAGTAGCTGTTACCTCATTTTGTTTCAATACCTCTAATATTTTCTCGGTATATCCTGCCTCATATCCGCAGTCAAAGGTTAAATAAATATATGGTTTTTCACTGTTTCCCATACTTATTCCTGCATTCTCATCAATGATTCTTTTGTTTTCCGCGCCTAAATCTGGCTGCTCATGATTATCTCCCCTCTTTATTCCCCACTCGATTTTTTTATTGCTTACGCCTGTCGTAGCAGTAGCACTCGTTTGAACTATATTGCTTTGCTGAGTTTGGTTCATTTGCACTACTGAAATTGTAAAAATGCAAGTAAGAAAGATGGCAAGATAGGTGGATATCCTTTTCGCTTTTTTTGAGTTCATATTTGCCTCCTACACTCCTTATTTTTTGTTAGCTCGATTTTGTTTTATTTAATACTATGAGGAAAAAGGCAAAAAAATAACCATATTTTTTTATACTTTGCCTTTATAATTTGTACTAATAGCTTTCTTCGTAAAAATAAAAACAGGATATATTTTCCTGTTTTGTTTTTACGAAATTATAATTATTTTCTTAATTTTTTCTCGTTTTTCGACAAATAATTTTATTTTTGTCATTTTTTTGTATTGACAAGCCAAAATTTTTAGATTATATTATAAAAGTGACTGGAAAAAATTGGTTGTATTTTTACAGTTTGTCGAATTTTGGTTCGGATTTTAAATTTTATTATATGGGGGATTAACAATGTTGAATTTTGTTTTATGTGACGATAATTCTAGTGCTATTGATAAGTTATCTAAAATGTTGAATTCTATTATTCTTTCACACAATCTTAAAGGTCAAATTGCTTTTTCTACAACTAATCCCGATGAGCTATTAAATTATGTCAAAAATAATTTAACACATGTACTTTTGTTAGATATTGACTTAAAATCTTCTATCTCTGGTTTAGAATTAGCTGAGAAAATAAGAGAAGTAGATAAAAGTGTTTACATTATATTTATTACTGGTCATTTCGAATATGGTATGATGGCTTATAAATATAAAACTTTTGACTATCTGCAGAAACCTTTAACCAAAGAGCGTTTTGAAGAAACAATTTTGAGACTATACTCAGATGTGTTCGGAGACAAAACAAAATATCTAAAACTGGATAATGATAAAACGGTAATTAAAGAAAATACCATTAGATTTATTAAAAAAGATGGAATGAAGGTAATATTTCACACAGATACTAGGGATTATGAAACATATAGCTCTTTTAATAAAATATCTGCTATGTTACCTTATAATTTTGTCCGATGTCATAAATCTTACATTGTAAATATGGACAAGATTACAGATATCGATTTGTCCAACAATTCAATATCTTTTACTAAAAATGATGTTTGCTATATTGGTCCAAAATATAAAAATGAATTTATGGAGGTTTTAAACAATGAATATTTTTCAAACAATTTGGTCAGCCTTGACCACGCCAAATGAGGTGTTAACTAATATTTTATTTATACCATTATGCTTTTTAGACACTTTCGTCTGCATGCAATTTTTTACTACTGTTCTCAATATAAAGAGCACAACTAAACAAAAGGTTTTGTATGTAATTATCAATGGAATAATTGCAAGTATTAATAACTTGTTCATTCCTTCTTCTTACAAAGTGTTTATTAATATAATATTATGGCCTATTCTTGTATTCATTATACTAAAAGCTTCTCCTTTAAAAAGTATATTTGCAATGGCTATAACCCTTATTATTACTCTCATTTTAGAATCTATATTCGCAAATTTATTTTTAGTATTATTTAACATTTCATCACAAAATGCTGTAACCATACCTATTTTTAGAATTACTGTTGCATTAACAATATATTTATTTATATTCTTAATTACAAAACTTATTAGTTTTCTAAAAATTAACATTAATATAATAGAAAATCTATCTAAGAAAAATAAAATTTTATTAGGAATAAGTCTTTTGCTAATAATATTAGTTTTATGCTTACAATTTTATTTAGTAATATTTTATAGTGACACAATGCCTTTGTTGGTTTCTTCAATTAATATCATCTTTTTAATTATCTACTTTACTATTAGTATTTGTAGTATTATAAGTATTTCCAATCTAGAAATCACAAAACAAGATTTAGAAAATGCTAATAACACTATTCATTCGCTAAAGATTTTACATGACCAAGTTAGATCTTTCAAACATGATTTTGATAATATTGTAAATAGTATTGGCGGTTATGTAGTAAACGAAGATATGGATGGACTAAAGAAGTATTATAATCAACTTTTAGAAGAATGCAATAAGACGAATAACTTATATGCACTATCTCCAGAAGTCATCAACCATCCTGCTATTTATCATTTACTTGCCACCAAATATTATGATGCTGACCAATTAGCTATTCAAATTAATCTTAATGTATTTTTAGATTTGAATGAAATTGAAAGTCGCATGAAAATTTATGATTTTACTAGAATTTTAGGTATTCTCTTAGACAATGCTATTGAAGCCGCCAAGGAGTGCAATGAAAAGAAAATTAATGTTAGTTTCCGTAAAGAGTCTAACAATAATGACAGAATTCTAGTAATTATTCAAAATACTTATACCAATAAAGAAGTAAACACCGAAGAAATTTATCAAAAAGGTATTACTAGTAAAGAAAATCATAGTGGTCTTGGATTATGGAAAGTAAGACAAATTTTAATGCATAACAATAACTTGAATTTATTCACTACCAAAGATGATGAATTCTTTACACAACAATTTGAAATCTATAAATAATTTGCCACCAAAAAATAGTCTCTTACGAGGCTATTTTTTGGTTTGTCGAATTTTATATTTTATTTATGGAAATAGTTGTTATTCCTATTTTTTATTAATCTTTTTTAACTATAGAAGCAGGCATTTTTGGTTGATGGAAAAAACCTGCCCAAGCACATGCTGTGTTTGTTGATTTAGCATACTTTTCAGCTATCTTTGCTAATGTTTTTAACATAATAAATTCCCCCTATTGCTTAAAATTTATATAATAAACACTGCCGGCTAATGTTCATTACCTAATTAATTATTTTGATTCGCATATACTTCATGTCCATATTTATTTTTTGTTAATATATATGCAATTCTTGAAATTGATATTGATTGTATAATACTACCTATTATTAAAATATTGGCTAATGTTGAATCTTGTATAAATGTAGCAGCAATAAGTGTTAAGATTAATGTAACGTAAGATAATATCTTTTTCATTTTTCTTTCTTTTTTACTAATTATTGGTACATTTTCTGTATCTGCTGGTGCATAAAAACTAACCATCAATATACCAAACAATAAGCTTAAACCTATCAATATATATTTTTGTATATTATCTAATATTAAAAATTTACTTAGATAAATATTTCCATAATAAACAATTATACTTCCCATTATGCATCCCAAATGTGTATGTAAATGAAATCCTCCAGACATCATTCTATATGGCATTAAAGCGACATAAGCAAATATCATGTACCATCCTATTCCTAAGAAAAAACTAACTACAAATAGTAAAATGGTTTTTGGTATTTCGCCCACAATTATTTGCAATCCATACTCTATTACTTCTGCTTTTTCATCTGTCATGTCGGGCATCTTTTTTCTCATTTTCTTCAAAATATAATTGCAAATTTTCTCTATCATTTGCTCACCTCATCTGAACTGAGACTATAATAATACTTTTTTTGACATTGTTTTCGTTTTTTATATGAATAGCTTAATTTTTCATACAAAAAATTTATTTTTCCATTTTCATATAATATTTTGCGTTTTTATAAAATTTACATAAATAATAAGCTTGAACAAAAGGGACACTTCTAAAAGTTCAAGAACGTAAACAAAAAGGAGTGTCCCTACTGTTCAAGGTTCACTCCTTCTAATATCTTCCATGTACCATTTAGCTCTGGTACAGAGGTAAAAATCATTTCTTTCTTTGTAATAGGATGCTGTATTTTCAATTGATATGCCCACAGAGCAATTTGCTTGCCATGTCCTCTTCCGCCATATTTCTGGTCTCCATAAATGCTATGATTTCGGCTAGATAACTGTACTCGGATTTGGTGATGCCTACCGGTATGTAAATCAATTTTCAAAACCGATAAATCAATTTCTGGATTATATTTTAATACTTCATAATCTAAAGAAGCAAGTTTTGCATTTTTGGTACCTTCTTTTACCACTTTGCTTCTATTTTTTTGCTCATTTTTCCACAAATAGTCCTCTAAAGTTCCGCTTCTCTTGTTCCATTTTGCCATTTACCACTACCAAATACGTTTTTTGAAACACCTTTTCTCGCACTTGCTCACTAAGCCTTGCCGCAGCTTTCGATGTTTTGGCAAATACCATCACTCCGCCAACAGGTCTATCTAATCGATGAACAAGCCCTAGATACACATTTCCGGGTTTATCGTACTTTTCCTTCAAGTATTCCTTTATTATGGTAAGCATGTCGCAATCTCCGGTTTTATCCCCTTGCGATGGTATGTTTACCGGTTTTTCTACCACAATTATATGATTATCTTCATAAATTACTTTTAATTTCTGCATTTTTTACTCCTACTCTTAATTCTTTTTTGCTAAGCTATCCTTCCCATTTTCCATAAATTCCACAAGGAAGTACCAATTTCGAATCCGTCATAGGAAGTCCCACTTCTCCATGTGAAAATTTGCCATGTTTTGTTATATTTAATCTTAAAATATTTTCTAACACGGTACTCGAAATTCCTGTTGTATACGAATTAATTAAAAAGAATAATGGCTTATCGGATAATACTTTCGTACATAACGCTACTAAATCCGCTATATTCTCCTCAAACTTCCACACTTCTCCATTTGTTCCTCTTCCATAAGATGGTGGATCCATAATAATTCCATCATATTGATTTCCTCTACGTATTTCTCGGTTTACAAACTTTACCACATCATCTACAATAAAGCGCACTGGCCTATCTGCAAGACCAGAAGAAGCTATATTTTCTTTTGCCCAAGTTGTCATTCCTTTAGAACTATCTACATGGCATACCTGTGCTCCGGCATAACTACAAGCAACAGTTGCTCCTCCTGTATACGCAAACAAATTCAACACTTTGATTGGTCTTTTCGCATTTTGAATTTTTTCTATCATCCAATCCCAATTTACTGCCTGCTCTGGAAATAAACCTGTATGCTTAAATCCCATTGGCTTAATATTAAAAGTTAAGTCCTTATAATGCACTTGCCAATTAGCTGGTACTTTTTTTAAATACTTCCAGCCACCTCCTCCGCTAGAACTTCTATTGTATCTAGCATTTGCCTGTTTCCATTTCTCTGGATACGTTTTTTCTTTCCATATAATTTGTGGGTCTGGCCTTATTAAAACAACATCTCCCCATCTTTCTAATTTTTCGCCATCTGCCATGTCTAGTATTTCGTAATCTTTCCAATTTTTTGCTACATCCATTACAACTTCTTCCTTTCTTCTCTCATTGGACAGAAGGGACTACTGCCCTTTATCCATTTTCTTGGACAAAAAGGTCTGTCCCTTTTGTCCAAGCTCAAATCTTTCCAAGCACATTCACAAAACTACTAATGAGTACTATATCTAGAATCATAAAACTTATAGTAGCAGTCACTATCGTAGTCATCATTTTATGTTCAGTAATTAAATGTACTATACTCTTTCTGCCACTTTTCTTCCTTTCTAGCCCCTCTTCCAATACTTTTCCTTGCTCTAAAATAATATCTTTTGCATACTCCATAAACCAATTCCCCCTATCTATTTTTCTCTATTCTATAAATATTCTTGTCCAGAGGAATTTATGCCTATTTTCGTATGCCAAATTATTTGTTTTTTCTCGCTTTAAAGATTTTATTCATTTTTATCAAACTTTACTCTAATTCTTCTTTTATTTTTTTCGCTAGTTTTTCATTTATTCCTTTTATTTGTGTCAACTCTTCTATTTCCGCTTCTTTTATTTTCTTTACGCTACCAAATTTTCTAAGTAATTCTTTTTTCTTTACCTCTCCAATTCCGCTTATTTCGTCTAAAGCAGATTTCGTAGTTTGCTTTTCTCTTAACTTTTTATGATAGCCAATGGCCGTATCATGCACTGCATCTTGGAACATAGTAATTGTATTAAATAACGTATTTGAAATAGCTAGTTCTTCCCTTTCTTTGTTCATCAAAGCCCTTGTTGAGTGTGTGTCATCTTTTACCATTCCAAAGATAGGAATATTCAAAACACTTGTATCAAATTCCGAATCTTTTGCTTTGTATTGTTCTTTTACTTCTTCTATTGCTTCTAATGCAGCTCTAATTTGAGTAATTCCTCCATCCACAAAAATTACATCTGGTAATCTTCCAAATCCTCCATTTGGATTATCAATGGAATGAACTAATCTTCTTCCAATAACTTCTTTCATACATCTTGGGTCGTCTTGCCCAAATACGGTTTTTATTTTAAATCTTCTCGAAAGATTTTTCTTAATTACGCCATCTTGCATCACGCACATTCCTGCTACCATATTGGTTCCAGACAAATTGGAAATATCGTAGCACTCTATTTTTCTTGGCAATTTATCTAATTGTAATACTTCTTTTAGCTCTGTTAAAATCGCATTTTTGTCTTTTTCTTTGTTTTCTAATGTAATTTTCGCATTGTTTTTCGCCATTTCAACTAACCTTAGTTTTTCTCCCTTTTGTGGTGTTTTTATTTCTACTTTTCTTCCAGCTGTTTTGGTTAACCAATCCTGCATCAATTCTTTATCTTCGATATCTTCTGGTATCATAATTTTATTTGGCAAAATTGGTCTATCCAAATAATATTGTTTAATAAAACTAGATAGAATTTCCTTTGGTTCTTCATCTACTAAATCATTTAAAAAATAATGCTCTCTTCCGACCATTTTGCTTTTGCGCACAAAAAAGATTTCAATACAAACTCTCGCATTGCTTTTGGCAAGTCCAATAACATCAATGTCATTTTCGGATATGTTAGAAACTTTTTGTTTCTCGGAAATCCTTTCAATTGCTAATATCTTATCTCGTAAATAGGCTGCTTTTTCAAATTGTAACTTTTGCGAAGCCTCCTCCATTTCCTCCGTAATCTGTTTCATTAGCTTGTCCGTCTTTCCTTCTAGCACATCAATAATTTCGTCAATTTGTTTTCGATACTCTTCTTTGGAAATATACCCCATACAAGGAGCTAAACATTTCTTAATATGATAATGCAAACATGGCCTATCCTTATATTTAAAGGTTTTACATTGTCTAATTTTGAATTTCGATTTAATAAATTCAATCATTTCTTTGGCAGCTCCGCTATTTGCATACGGTCCAAAATATTTTGCTCCATCATTTAAAATTCTTCTGGTAATATAGACATCTGGATAATCTGCTTTTACATTAACTTTGATATAAGGATATGTTTTTCCATCTTTTAATAACACATTAAACTTCGGCATATTCTTTTTAATCAAGTTACACTCTAAAATCAATGCTTCTGCTTCATTATCGGTTACAATATATTCAAAATGATCAATTAAGGCAACCATGTTTTGTATTCTTTTGGTCTTATTCGTTTTACGAAAATATTGCCTTACCCTATTTTTTAATGAAATTGCCTTACCCACATAAATAATTTTGTCATTTTTATCATGCATGATGTAAACCCCTGGTTTGGAAGGCAATTTTTTTAATTCTTCTTCTATATTAAACATCTTTCTCTTCCTTTTTTATTAATCCTCTCTATTATACCACATGGTAGGGGTTATTTTCAAACCTATTTTACGCTTCTTTGCTTATTACAACTCACACTACACTATGTTCTTTCTTCTCCACGGACTGTATCAGCTTTTCTATGTTTTTTCTTCTATTATATTTTCGAATTTCCAAAATTTCTAAATACCATAAATAAGCAATAATAATAAGAATTGCTATATTTTGTAAGTACAAAATAACAATACTCGAGATTGCAGTTATTATGACAAGCATAGTTTTTGATACTAAGTATGTAATTTTATTTGCTTTCTTTTTCCCTATTCCTAATTTTAAAATTTCTTTTAAAAATCTTCCTCCATCCAGTGGATAAATTGGCAATAAATTAAATAGGGCAATTAAAAGATTAGAATAGAGTAATAAAGAAAACCAGTATGTATTAGCAAAACCTGGAGCGATAACCGCAAAAAGAATTGTTGCCGTCGACATTCCTAAATTGGTTAACGGTCCCGCCAAGGCGATTATCGCTTTTTTTATGGTTAATGCTTTTGCTTGCTCTGAATAATCTTGATAATTCACTTTAAAACTTATTTGAAGCCCTACAGGAGTAAGTTTTATTTCTTCCGGCTCAAACTTTAAAAGGATTCCTGCAATAAGATGTCCCAATTCGTGAAGAATGGCTAATACCATTAGTAGAAGATAAATTTCTAATTGCGAGGTAAGTAAAAATAAAAATAGGAATAAAAATATTTTCAAATCGATTTTTATACTCATAGAATTGTCTTTCTCCTTTAAATAAAAATAGTACTCTTGCAAAAGCGAAAGGTCTGTCCCTTTTGCCCATGAACTTAAACAAAAAGGAGTGTCCCTAACGTTCAAGAACTTGGACAAAAAAGAATGTCCCTACTGTCCAAAGTCCAAAATAGCTTCTGGATTAATGGATCTGTTTTCTCTTCTTATCTCAAAATGTAAATGCGGACCCGTGGAATTTCCTGTAGAGCCAACTTCTGCAATTTTGTCTCCTTGTTTTACTTTGTCTCCCTCTTTTACCAAAAGCTTACTACAATGGGCATATCTTGTTAAAACATTTCCATTTGTTATATCAATATGCTTGCCATACTCTCCCTCTTCTGAAGAAACTGTTACGGTTCCATCCATTGCTGCATAAATAGCAGTGCCTTCATTTGCACCAATATCAATACCTGCATGATTTGCAGACACTACTTCTGTTGCCTCTCTTGTGCCATAGCGAGAAGTTACAGTTCCTTCTACTGGCACAATAAAATGATAATTTTCTTTTATATATTCCACATCTAGTTCATATTGCGATTTTTGTTCTGTGTTTTTTTCCGCTTCTTTTGTGTCTCCCTCTGCTTCTACAATTTCATTCGTTACAGCTCCGCCCACTCCTCCTACGGTGTTTGTATCCATCGTGTTGGTTGCTATTTCATTTGCGTTTACTGTATTACTCTCTACCTCGTTAGTGGTTACAGCGTTAACATTTACTAAATTCGCATCCACTTCACTCTCCATATTTTCGTTTTCTTCATCATTCCCACCAAATATTCCTAAAAAAGGAAATCTATCTTTATTTTGATTAATAAATTCCGTCACTTGTTGTCCTATATTTCTAAAATTTATATCATAGGATAAAAATTCCTTTGTTTTCTTGATTACGTCTTCAGAAAAAATATAATTACTATTTTTTATCAGATAAAAAATAATATAAATAACAGCACAAATAGCCAATTGTAAGAACATTTTTTTAAATAAGGATAGCTTCTTTTTTTCTGCTCGGTTCACTGTATTCGAAGAAACACGTATCCCATTTGCCACTCTTCTCCTTTGATAAATTTCTTCTGCTCTTCGAATTCTATCTTCCTGGCTCATCGTTCTTTCCATTAAAAAAACACCTCTTCCTTTGTTGTTTTTTTAATGTATATGTGTGCGAGGTGTTTTTTATTCCTATTCTATTACAGTAAACTAAAAACAATAGTCAAAACCGTAGTAAACAAAAAAACGAAATTAAGTTTTACCGAATTTTTATATCTTTTTTCTAGTTTTTTCATATTGTTTTTCCATTTTGGAGACTGCTTTTCTAAATTCTCCGTATAGGATTTTAACAGCATCTCCGCTTCTTTTACAATATATTGGTTATCTTGTTCTTTCTCTTGTTTTTCTTTATTTTCCTTAGCATCCACCATTTGATATTTATGTATTTTTTTATTTTCCTTCAAAAAAACAATTGCTTCCTCAATTAAATTGGATGGCAAATCTTTTAAAACAATTATATTTTTCATATCATTTTGCTTCATTTTTCATTCCTCCTAAGTAATAATATCACTTAGATTTTTGCCACTTTTTTCTATTCTTATACATAAATATTCGATTTTTTTAAAACATTTTTTATTCCACTTGCAACAATGCTTGCCATGGTATAAATTTCTTCTTGCTTTATAAAATTTAGTTCTGCCATGTTCTTTTCCTTTTCAGCATAATATGTTCCAACAACACATTTTATATTTAGATTCGAATAAAAGCATAAGCTTTTTTCTAATGCTTTTCCTATTTTTATATATCCCTTTTCTAAAACAATTTCTCCTTTTGGCTTTCTTCTACTCAATGCTGCGTCTACCGTGATTAAAAAGGGATTCGCAAACTCTGCATAAATACTTTCTATCGTTTCTTTTGCGTTTTGGAAATGCAAATTTTTTGTCTTGTCTCCAAAAACGTGAATCACGGGATTTTCTATCTCTTTTAAAGAATTCCCCACCGTTGGCCCTATGGCATCTCCTATCATTTTATTCGTTCCAATACAAAGAAAAACAACATCCGAAAAACCACCATTGATTTGTTGTATTTCCTGTTCAAATGCTTTCCTAAATTTTAAATATTGCTGATACAAATGTCACCATTCCTCCTTAATTGCATTTCTTTTATTGCATTCTATTCTTTATTTCGTGCAATTATGATGCTAACATTTCTATCATTATTATATTTTTTAATAATATCTTCTGAAAATCCTGCAATTTGGTCTGTTAAAATAATAAAATCATATCGCTTCTGCACTAACTCTTCTATTTTTGCATCCGTATCTTCTGGCTCCGCCAATTTAAAAACGTCAAATCCTAATCTTTCTGGTACCTTAAAGCTCTCGTCATCTTTTGCATACTTAATCCATGACATCTTCATTTTATTCTATTTCCTTTCTGTGTCACCTTTTTTAGGTTTCCTACCAGTTTTAGTCTTTGACATTTTTATAAAATTATTCAATTTTTTGTTACAATTTATTCTTTTTACTCAGCAAGCAAACTTTTTATTTCTTCCTCCTCTTTTAAAGCCTCATCGGAAATATATTCGAAAGCTCTTTTATCCTGTTTTACAGCTGCCACAACAATCTCTTTGTTGGCACGTAATCGCTTACTTGCATATTTTAAAATAAGACCTTTATTGGTCACGGCAGCTAGTACTACGTCAAAATCGTCTCGTAAAGCAGAGGATGCATAATATAATTCTTGGCCATCAATTTTCACTGCATCTAGCATTGTCTCTTTATCATCTGCAAGCCTCTCACTTACATAACAAGCTGTCCAGCCCACTTTTTTGATTGATGCAAGCACCACTTCTTTATCATCTTTCAAATTTTTGCTAGCAAATTCTAAAGCATTTCCATCTTGGTTGATTGCTGCCATTACTACTTCCTTGTCATCCTTTAATCTCTCTGAAGCTAAGTCTAATAAACTACCTTGTTTGCTTACCATATCTAAAACATAAGCTTTATCATCACATTTTTCCTCATCAAATTCCATTTTGTGCCTCCTAATATGTTTTTTTACTACTTTTTCGCTTCCTACTTTGCATTTCCTCTTTTACTTCTTTACTAACACGATTGGACTCGATTATTTTCTGAAGCGCCTTGTTAAAAGTGAAATCATCTAAATGATTTTGCTCTAAAAATTTTATAGTTCTTTCCTCATCTTTTACAAAAGCCATTGAAATTCCCCAAGCGATTCCCATTTTCACATAGTATTTATCTAAATGAATAGAGTCATAAACAGCAAAAACATTATCCATATCTTCCTCTGTTAAATAATAATCCATCATCATAATAACCGCAAATCTCACTTCAAACTCGTTCTGCGAAGTAACATATTTTTGCAAATACTCCCACATTTCTTTTTTATGCTTATTGGTAAATTTAAAAGTAGAACAACAGCAATCACAAATTGCCCAATTATCAATCATAGGAACAAATTTATCTAAATACGCTATTCTTTCTGCCAAATCTGCTTTTTCATAACCTATTACTAACCCATAAATCATTTTTTCTTCATAAAATTCACACTTATACGTATCTAAAAATTCTTTTGGATTCTCCTTTGCAATTTTCTTGGCTAATTCTCTTAATTTTGGAATCCTTACTCCTATGATATTGTCAATATTGGGGCATAATCCACTATGAAATTTTTTATATTCTTCCTCTGCTAATTGAAATAACTCTTCTCTTAAATTCATATTTAATTTCACTACTTTCTTATTCTTCTAATTTGTTCCGCTTCAGAAACAAAACTTTCTTCCTGTTAGAACACCCTTATTTTACCACTTTTTAATAGTTATATCAACAATGAAACAAGTGGACAGACGTATAAAGAAAATTTGCAAAATAATTTTATGTCTGTCCCCCTGTTTCAAAAATGAAACGAATTGTGTGTCCCCTTGTTTCATCCCCTACGGTTCCAAATCACTTAAAATCTTATTTTTATACTCTCGATACACATTATCATATTTTTTCACAAAATCCAAAATAACATATTTCGTACATGGATACTCTAATCGCAAAGCATTTCCCAATACATGTTTTTTTCCATTTTTATACTGCACAACAAATCGGCTTCCTTTAGTTGTTTTTTCTCTTTCTTTGTAGAGCGGAATAATGACATCTCGATATAATTTTTCATAAGAAAATAAATACTTTTTTCCCGTAAAACTCTTTGGCACAAAAACAATTGGACGCTCATTATGCATTGGCAACTCTTCCTTTAACCTTACCCATTTTTCATTTTCTGCATCCCAGCATAGTTTGTCTAATTTTACTTTCTGCATCTCTATATCCCACATTTCACATTGCTTCTGTGTATAACTAATTAAATCTGTAAATAAGATAGTGGTAATTAAATCCGATACTTTATCTTCACCAATATTTGGTATCATTATCAAACAGTCAAAAATATCTTCCACTTCTCCATTTTGTACCCATTCATTCTTTGCCAATAATCGTATTAAATCTCTCCCACCATTTTCTCCAAAACTCTTTCCGTGTGTAGTTTCTAAGGAATATCCAAGCCTTGTTTCATTTCTTTCATACAAATTTTCATTAATTTCCATTAATGTTGAATATTCTCTTCTCTTTGACAATTCTAACAAATTTTGAATAAAGTTTTCCACTTTTTGATAACAACTTTTATGAAATTCAGAAGTGCCTTTTTTTATTTTGGCTGGATCAATAAAAATTTTATTATCCTTGGAAAGATTAATATTCACAAAATCTAATTTATTTGCTGAAATATGATATTTCAAACTGATTTTCATTTTAATCTCCTAACTTTTACGCGTTGATAACAAAGGTGTGTCCCAAAAGTTCAAGAACTTAAACGAATTGGAGTGTCCCTAACGTTCAAGCTCTTGAACATTTAGGAGTGTCCCTTTTGTTCAAGTTCCAGTAGGAGTATACCATTTATGTTATTTTCGTACAAGAGCGTATTTTGTTTCCTATTTACTACTATGTTAATGCTTTTTTCTTGTTTCGTTTCGGCTTATCTTCTTGTATCATAAAATACAAAAGTAAATCTTCCATTCTACTTAGCCCTCTTAAGCCTTTAAAAGGGCTTATCACATTCGTGTAAAAATTAATCTGCTTCTTTAAGGTATAATGATATTCCCAATAAAAAAATCCTATTACAAAAACAATCACCATTATTAAAATCACGATATCTTGCCAGTCCATATTAATTAGCGGAATGAGACCAATTATGGCTCCAATAATACTGCTAGGGTCAATAAAATCACGTACTTTCCACCTTTTTATTCTTCCTTGAATTAGTTGCATTTTCTCAGTAGTATTGATATTTTCTTCTTTTAAAAATTGCTCCATTAATTCTATTTGCTTTTTATTCACTATTTCTCTTATAGGCTCCATTTGCCCCTCGTTTAATTTTTGTATGCTATCTTGTGTTCTTTCCATGGCAAAAAAAGAACAACACACGATTGTTCTTTTCATCCGTATATTACGACTAATATTTTTTAGCAGTATCTTTTCTGGCAAAAATAATAGCATTTATCTTTGTTCGTTAACTTTTACCATTATAGCATATAATTTTTGAAAAATATACTGTTTTTTTGATTATTTTTATTATCATCACTAGTCTTTTATCATTGCTTGAAAAAATTTGTAAGAATCTGGACCAGTTTTTATTGTAGAAATTCCTCCTTGTACTTTCCATCCATTAGCACATAGTTGATTTACGTTTTTGGAAACAGCTTCAACTCCTTTACTTATGTTTGAACTCTCACAAAAGACAATTCTGTAACAATCAGCTTGATTACTCATATACACACTCTCCTTTAACTATCAAATAAATTTTCTCTTTTTTGCTCTAAGCGAAAAAATATTTATGCAAATATTATATAGCACGTTTATTTAATATTCAAGGTTTTCGATTTTTATATCATTACAAACATTTTCAAATTTTGTTTGACATCTGTAAAAAAAGTGGTATAATAATTATAGGAAATGGAGAAACCACAAACGTGGTCAACCTCGGAATAATGTTTTAGACACATCAAACTTTGGCGAGTTTACAGATGTGTCTGTTTTTTGGTTTATTTGCTCTTACAAAGTAGTATTACAAGTGCTATTATCGAAGTAAGAGCTATGATAGTTATTCCTATTAAAGCATAAAATAGTATGTATATAATTGCTATTAAACATCCAGTATCTACCATAAGCCTCACCTCCTATCTATATTTTCTATTAATATCTTTAAATATCTCTTTTTTTCTTTATTTTTCATTTTTATTATTATTA
>CALXKT010000003.1 GCA_944388985.1 uncultured Clostridia bacterium
TTAAACCCATTTAGATAGCATTTAATCGGTAATTAGAAGTTACTTTTTCTAAATATATTTTACTTTTTCAATTGACCAAAAAAATAGTAGCACCTATATGCTACTACATCTTGCAAGATATTTATTTAAATCATAAAAATTAGTTTTCCTCTTTAGCAACTACTTCTTTTCCATCATAGTATCCACATGTTGGGCAAACAGTATGTTGTCTAATTAGTTCATGACAATGAGAACATTCTACTAAATTTTGATTTTCTAATTTCCATGTTGATCTTTTTAAATGTGTTCTTGCTTTTGACCATCTTCTTTTTGGTTGTGCCATCTTTTTCCCCTCCCTTGTAAATCTTCTGTTGTATATGTATTATACTTTCTCTTTTTGGATACTATAAGATTATACTAATTTTTTTTTACTTTGTCAATAGTAGCCGGCTTGTTTTTTTGCTCCGTCCCAAAAAACAGGTTATCCTATTTTGCACTTTCTCGCATATAATTTCATATATTAAAGGTATAGATTAGAGAAAGGATGGATATGCATGTGTGGTTTTGTGGGTGTCGTCAATTTTAAAGAAAATTTAACATCTAAGAAAAATGTGCTACTAGCGATGAACGAAGCGCTAAAAAAACGAGGACCAGATGAATGTGGCTACTATGTTAGTGATAATGCTCTTTTGGGTCACAGAAGATTAATTGTAATCGACCCAGAAGGTGGAAAACAACCAATGAGCTTTACTTATCAAGGAAATACTTATGTTATTGTCTATAATGGGCAAATTTATAACACAGAGGAATTAAAGGAAAATTTAAAACAGAATAATATTCCTTTGGAGAGTCACTCTGATACAGAAATTTTGCTTAAAGCTTATGTTTTATATAAAGAAGAAATTGTGCATAAATTAAATGGTATTTTTGCTTTTGCAATTTGGAATGAGAAAGAAAAAACATTATTTATGGCACGTGATCACTTTGGTGTTAAGCCATTGTTCTATACAATTTATAACAATCACCTTATTTTTGCTTCAGAGGTAAAGGCGATTCTACAATATCCAGGTGTTTCACCTGTTTTAGACCGCCAAGGAATTAGCGAAATGTTTGGAATTGGTCCTGCACACACCAATGGTATTACTGCGTTCAAGAATATTTATGAATTGAAGCCAGCTAATTATATGGTGTATAACGAGTCTGGTACTCATCTAAAGAGATATTGGAAATTAAAAAGTAAGCCACATAAGGATAATTTTGAACAAACTTGTGAAAAAGTACAGTATCTATTGGAAGGTTCGATTAAAAATCAGTTAGTTTCGGATGTACCTTTATGTACTTTTTTATCTGGTGGGCTAGATTCTAGCATTATTACTTTATATGCAGCAGAATATTGCAAAAATCACGGTTTACCAACCTTAGATACGTATTCGGTTGATTATGTTGATAATGATAAGAACTTTCAAAAAACGGACTTTCAGCCAAACTCGGATAATTATTATATTAATTTAATGCAATCGAAATTAAATACTAACCACCATACCGTTATGTTAGATACTCCCGAACTAGCCAAAGCACTTGAAGATGCTATGGTAGCAAGAGATTTTCCTGGTATGGCAGATGTCGACTCTTCCCTATTATTGTTCTGTAAAAATGTAAAAAACGATGCTACTGTAACGCTTACTGGGGAATGTGCGGACGAAATTTTTGGTGGTTACCCATGGTTCTTCCGCGAGGATGCATTAACGAGTGGAACCTTCCCTTGGTCGCTTGCTATTTTGGAAAGGCAACATTTGTTAAATCCAGAAATTGGCGAAAAAATAGACTTAAAAGAATATATCGATTATCGTTACAATGAAAGCTTAGACGATGTGGAAATTATAGAAGAAGATTCTGCAGAAACAAAGGAAAAGCGAAAAATATCACATCTTACTTTGAATTGGTTTATGCAAACTTTGCTTGATAGGTCGGACCGAATGGGAATGTATAACGGATTTGAAATTAGAGTACCATTTTGCGACTACCGCTTAGCTGAGTATGTATGGAATATTCCATGGGAAATAAAGGCACTAAATGGTAGAGAAAAAGGATTGCTCCGCTATATTATGAAAGATAAATTACCAGCTGAAATCGTGGACCGTAAGAAAAGCCCTTATCCTAAAACGTGGAATCCAACCTACTTAAAGGCAGTAAAAGAAATGCTTTCGAAAATTATGGAAGATAAAAATGCGCCAATTAATACATTGTTAAACCGAGACTATATTATGCAAATATTAGAAACCGATGGCAAGGCCTTTACGAGACCATGGTTTGGTCAATTGATGACAGGTCCACAACTTATGGCTTATTTGTGCCAAGTAAATATGTGGCTTGAGAGGTATCAGCCTAGGATTGAGATATAAGAATTAAAGGTCTCAATTATCAACTTTAGTTTTGTTTCTAGTATAGAGAAAATCAATCTTTTCCTATACTAGAAATCATTCTTTTATTTTTCTAATTTATATTCCTTATATTGTCTTAAAATTTTTGAGATGAAGTTAACTGATATATCAACTATTTCGGCAATTTTTGTTAAATTCTTTTAGTAATCAAAATATAATTCATGCAACTTTTCCAGTATCTGCTCCTCATATAACTTAAGTTCAAAAAGTGTTTACACATTTTTTTGCATAGTTTTCTATATGGGCATACCTAGAATCTTTGCCTATGCCTATATTGATTTTTTATAAACATATAACTTAAAAGAGGAAAAATCGTTTATACTATATGTTTTATGTCTGTTAGAAACGTATTTACTTGTTTGATTGTTTCTAACTATCTGTATTATAATTTCTCCTATTAATGAAAAGTCAATAAGTATTAGTAAAAAATGATTGTAACACTATTTATATAATTATCTTATTTGTGTTTATAACAAAAAGGAAATCTATATGACCAAAAACTACTATTTTATGGACATTATCTATCATTTATGATTTGGTATAAACGATAAAAATAATAGTGAAACAATACTAAATTATCACATAAAAAATTAAAATAAATCTTTATACTATTCAATTAATCCTTTTTTGATTTTCTAGGAGAAACAAAAAATGGAATTTATGATTTTTGGTCAACAAAAAATAAAAGTTAATAATTAACCTCCCTGTTCTTTCTTGTTTCTATGAAGCTTTCCACTTTTTTATTATATATTTACAAGCTTTAATCTAATCATTAATTACCTCTTCCCTCTAGATATACTTTGCTAAAATTTATCGTAATTTGTCTTTTACAATAATACATTATAACCTTTATTGCTGTTAGTTCTCTTCATATATTGAATTTATAATAAATTTATGATATATATAATATAGGAGATAAGTTATGGTTAGATTAGTTTGTTTTGATTTTTGGAATACGTTGTATGAAAATATTCCTAATAATCCAAAAAAAGAATATACATATAATTTAATTTATGATGCATTTAATAAAAAAGTTTCCATTAATCAAATAACAGAATTTATGAAAAAATTTGATACAATATTTAATGATAATAAACAATATACTAATCTTAATAGAATTGAATTTTTAGAAAAAAATCTTCATTTTTTTTTATTGAAACAGGATAAATTAAATTTAGATAAAAAAATATCTGAAGCCGTTATTAAATACCCACCTATTTTAGATAATGAAGTAATAAATTTTTTGAAATTTTTGAAGAGAAGGAAATATTATATCATTCTAGTTTCTGATACTAATTATTCTTATGGGGAATCTATAAGAAAGATTCTAGAAAGTGATGGTATTTTAGATTATTTTGATTGCCTTATCTTCTCCGATGAAACTAATTTAAGAAAACCAAATCCAAAAATATTTCAATTTATATGTAAAAGATTTAATGTTACACCAAATCAATGTTTATTTATTGGGGACTCCGAAAAAAAAGATATTATTGGTCCTAAAAATCAAGGTTTTTATACTGCAAAGAAATGTAATGATGAAAATTTTATGTCTCCATCAAAATGTAATATAAAATTTACTTCTTTTTCTGATTTGCAAAAAGAATTTATAAGAGGAGGGATTTTTTATGGAATATAATAATAAAAAGTGGATTCTTATAGGCGAAGGTCTACCTATAGTTGAAGGTAAAGCAGAAGGATATGCAAGAGTAATAAAAAAACATTTTCAGAATGAACAATATCAAGGTGGTTTTCAATCAGGAGAAATATTAATTTCTCGCTCCACCATACCTGAATGGGAACCTTTATTTTCAATTGCCTCTGCCATTGCTACAGAATATGGTGGTTTTGGTAGCCATGCTGCACAGGTTGCTCCAATGTATAAAAAACCTTGTGTGATAGGCATAGAAAGCTTGATTAATAATGTCTCTACAGGAGACTATTTATTAGTTGATGGAGATAATGGAAGGGTGTACAAAAGTGAAAAATGATTTTTTTTATAATTGTGCTCAGATAAATACTGACGTTTCTAATTTAATTGGTAATAAGTCATACAATACATTTTTATTAAATTCAAAAGGCTTTAATGTTCCCAAAAGCGTATTTCTATCAACAAAGCTTTTTGATATTTATACATCTAATGATATTGCAAATTTTGATAAAATAATTCTATTGTTAAAAGATTATTTATATTCTAATAATTTTTCTAATTCATTAGCAATACGTTCATCGGCAATATTATTTGACAATAATGGAAAAATTATCAAAGAAGATTCTGAAACACTATCGATGGCTGGTTGGTTTAAGTCTAATTTAAATGTTTCTATAAATAACATAAAAGATGCTATTACTGATTGTTACTCTATTATAGAATCAAATGTTCTTAAACAAAATATAGAAAATCATTTCCATAGTCATTTAAAAATAAAAATAGCTCTTTTGGTACAGGATTTTTATGAAGCAGAAAAAAGTGCCGTTATTTTTACCAAAAATCAATATTCTTATTATAGGGGTTCATTCTTAATTAACTCTACATATGGAGCTTGTAATGGATTAGTATCTGGTGAAATCACAGGAGATACATACTGGTTAAATAGAAATAATTCCTTAGTAATAAAAAAACATATTTCTAAAAAAAATAAGATGTATATTAATAATTTTAATGATATTGTTTTAGCAGAAGTACCACAAAATATTCAAGATAAAGAATCTTTATCTTCTAGTGATATAGAAAATCTCTTTAACTTAGGAATTTCTATTGAAAATGCTTTTAATTTTCCTCAAGATATAGAATTGATTTATAACCCTAGCAATGGTTGGATTGTAGTTCAAACCAGACCTATTAATTATTGGAGGGATAATAATGACTAACTTAACAAATAAAGTAATCAATATAGAAAATAAATATGAAAATATGCTTGACTCTTTCGAAAAAGATATAGGAATGCATAATATTTTTAATTTATATACTAAAATGAATTCATCATTTAATAAGCAATCACATGGTAGAGAATGGAGAAATTTCAGAAAAATATATAGATATGATTTTCCCCCATTAGATAATAATGTAAATGAATTAATATCTTTATTTGATACATACTATACTGCTTTTATTAAAGAATGTTTATTTTCATTAAAAAAACTTTCAAATGGTAAAAAAGTTATTGATATGAAGGCAGAAGCATTACATATTCAAGCATGGGATATTGCTCTATGCTCTATTAATAAAAAAGTTACTGGTGGACTAGATGATTATATTGCCAATATAGAAATACAACTTTATAAATTGTTAGAAAAATACATTAGCAATAAATTAACTATAACTAAATATTTTTCAACTATTTTAACTGTATTGCCTTATCCCTTAATATCTTTTGAAGATTTATTAAAAGATGAATATAAATCCTTCTTTGATGAATATAGTGTTACTAATAACTCCTATTTTAAAATGGAAAAACTTAACTATAAAAAATATAAACATATATTAAGAACATCTTTATATAATGAAATCTTATTTAACAATCAATTATCACTTATATATAATACAAAAGGAAATTATTTTTCACAACATGTGTTATTAGAAGATAGGAGATTGGCTCGTACCAAAAAACTTGAAGAAATAAAGCAATTACTGACTGATAATAAAGATTTAGAGCAATTTATTGAACTTATAAATCAGCATGATGCATTAACATTTTTAAATGTTAATCTTGAATCTCAATTTGGTTTTAAGTCCATTATTGGATTAATTGGAATTTATATAATAAAAGAGCAATCTTAATTTGCTCTTTTATTATATAATTCTTCTATTTTTTCTTTTATATAATTTTTCTTATTTTTCTTTAATATATCATAAAAGTTAAAACCAAATTTAATTTTTATTCCCATAATTTTATTAGCAATATCAGTAATTAATTTATTTGCTGATAATTCAATGTCTTCATTTGATTTCATTCTTTTTTCTATCCATGGTTCAATCCAAGTTTTATCATATGGTGTATAACATTGTTCTTTGATTACATTAAAAATTTCTTCTTTATTTAATATTTTTATATTATAGCCATTAAATTTTGAAGAAATCTCTGGTACTATAAGAATTGCAGGTTCTACAATTGGTCGATATTTTTTATTAAAGCATTCTAAGTATTCTTCTATTTCTAATTCTATTTTATAAATATTATTTTCTTTAAGTTCTTTATTTTTATTATATTCTTCTATCATTTCTAACGTAACATTTTGTTTTCTAGTCAACTTATTATAGTTTTTTAATATGTACTGGTATAAAACAGTATTATTAATTACATTTCTTATCCCAAATCTTAATGGATAATGAATAGATAATGCTTTTTTATCCTCTTTTCTTACTAGCATCCTTTCATTTGAAGTAAAATAATAATCATTATATTCTAATAGAGTTGTAGCTAGAGTTGTTTTTCCTGCACCTTTTCCCCCGAGAATTAACATTCCTCTATCATTATCAAAAGATAAACATGCAGAATGTAACATTATCCCTCCTCTATCTTCTGTATTTCTATGCACAATCTCTCGTATAATACACCATAATTTATTTTCTTTATTTTTTAACTTAGAATCATAAATAAAAAATATGTCTTTGCCTTTTTTTTCTACTACATGTGATAGGTCATCTCTAATAAAAATATCATCAATTTCATAATAAAATGATTTTACATAAGATTTTACTATTTTTGCCTTATTAACATCAAAACAATGCAAATATTTACTTAATGTATTAAAATCTTTAATACAATAAATATTCTTTTCATATAATATTTCATTATCTATCTTGTCCTCATACATTTTTAAAAAGTCTATATCAATAATATCATTAGAATAAATATTTATTTTAACTCCAAATATAAAAAAAGTTCTAAAAAACATATATTCTTTCCTTCCATTTTTATTATAATTCTAATAATTTTTTTCTATTAACTTTCTTATTAAATGTTAATGGAAATTCATTAACAAAATAATATTTTTTTGGAATCATATAAGCTGGTATTTTATTTCTTAGGGATTCTATTATTTTTATTTCACTAATTTGTTCTCTAGTCTTAACATACGCTTTTAGTTGCTTTGCACGACTATCATAAACAACTATAGCTTTTTCAATTTCATAAATACTTATTAAATTATTTTCGATATCTTCTATTTCAATTCTATGACCATTTATCTTTACTTGAAAATCCTTTCTTCCTTTATAATAAAACAAATTATTATTCTTAAATACAATATCACCAGTTTTATAAGCTAATTCATTTTCTAAAAATATAAATTTATCTTTAGTTAATTTAGGATTGTTTATATAACCTAAAGAAACTCCTTTTCCCGCAATATACAGTTCACCTTCTATATTATCCTTTTCTATTTTTTCTCCATCACTATTTGTTATATAAAATCTTGTATTATTTATAGGTTTTCCTATTGATATATTCATATTAGTAATTTCCCACGTAGAAGACCAAATCGTTGTTTCAGTTGGCCCATATAAATTCCAAGCTTTAGAACCACTTTTTAAAATTCTTTTAGCTAATGACTGAGTTAATGGCTCTCCGCCACATAAAATTTTAATTTTACTTTCATTATTCCAATTAGTATTAAATAACATTTCCCAAGTCGTAGGTGTGGCTTGCATGATAGTAATATTTTTATCATTTATCGTTTGAGATAAATATTGCATATCAATTAAATGCCTTTTATTTCCTATTATAACAGTTGCACCCAAGCATAATGGTAGAAACAATTCTAAAAAAGCTATATCAAAATTTTCAGTAGTAATAGCTAAGATTCTGTCATTACTTGAAAAATCTATTACATTGGGAATTGAGTCTATAAAGTTCAATACGTTATTATTAGATATAATAACACCTTTAGGCTTTCCAGTAGTACCCGAAGTATAAATAATATAGCAAATCTCATCATCTTTTATATAAATCCTTGACAATTCTTGTATCTTAGTTCTTTTAGTAATTTCATACTTATTAATGATATTTGCATTTATCTCTTTTTCTAAAACATCTGATATAACATAATTTATTTTTGCATCTTTAATTATATAATTAATTCTTTCATAATCTACATCTTTATCTAATGGAACATATGCACAACCAATTTTCCATAATGCAATTATAATTGGAATAAACTCCTCATCTTTATAAATATGAACTCCAATAATTTGTCCTCTACTTATAAAGTTCAATAAATTATGAGCTATATAATCTGAAAAAATATCCAATTCTTTGTAAGTCATAAGTTTATCATTACATTGTATTGCTATTTTATTAGGGTGTTTTTCTACTATATCCTTTATTTTTAAAATTATTGACTCCAATTTGCTTTTCCTCTCTTATTTTTTATCATTTAATAGAAATAAATCTGTTTTAATACTACTAAAATTTTTTAAAAATGAATCTATCACATCTTCTGATATATCATTAGAAAATTTATTATCAGCATTTTTTGAGATTTCTGATAATTCAAATTCGTCCAACTTTAAATATTCTCCAGTTTTACCATTTATTTTATATATCTTATTATTTTCTATATCCTCAATATTAATAGCGCCTATTGTTGGAATTCCTCTTTCTCTTGCTAGAATGGAGCTATGAGATAATGGAGATTTTGCAGAAATCATACATGCACCTGCCTTGCTTAAAGCCATTAATACATTTTTATTTAAGCTTTTCGCAACTAAAATTTCTCCTTGTTTAAAATTCTTAGCTTCCTCTAAATTATTAACCTTTTTCACTTTTCCTATATATTCTCCAGATACTAAACCTAGTGCTTTATTTTTTTCAATTTCATAATCAATACATACTTTATCTACTGTTAATGGTCTGCATTGCAAAATATATAATCTATCTCTATCAAAAGTCCATTCTATATCATAATTAGTGCAATTTAATATTTTAGATATTTTTGAACATTGCGATAATAATTTTTCTAATTCTTCTTCTGTTAATACCTCCTTTGTATCCTGTTGCAATTCTACTTCTATATAATTTTCTTCTAAATTAGATGTGATAACTTTAGTATACTGATTTATTGCTTCTATATTTATCACTTCATTAACGTGTGGATTTGTTTTTGAAAAGACAGGAAAAATGGCACTTTTCTTACCTTGTTTTTTATTTATAATCTTATCATTTAAATCTAATATTACTTCATCTATATTGCCAATACCATCAACAATATATTTATTCATTCCATAATTCATATTAATAATTTTTTTCTCACAATCTCTAAAAATTACACCTGATTTATAAGAATATATAAATTCTTGCAAAATTATAGAACAAGGTTGAATATATAACATATTATTATTTTTCATATAATCAATAACTTCTTCTCTGATTGAATTTAATATACATGATTGTATAGAGAATATAATATTTGCAATTTTACTTATATTCAAATATGATTCAAATACTCCTGATAAACTATTTTTTTGACTGTCTTCAATATTTCCAGAACTTCGTATAGCAAAATTTTTTATTTTAGTATTTTGTTTTAAGTAATTAATCTCATTATACAATTGAAAATAATATTCTCTTAAAAATTTTTTTTCAAAATATATTCTTACATCTAAAATATCATCAATATATATTCCTTTATTTTCTATATTAAAACCTTTTTCTTTTAATATATTCATAAAAACTTCAGAACTTATAACCCAACTTTTAGGCACATTAATATTTTGCTTTGTTAGCCTTTTTAAATTTAAAGCTTTATTTCCAATTTCTAAATTATCCACTTCTTCTATTCTTTTAATAAAATTCATAAATTCCTCTCATCAATAATTATTATTCTATAATTAATTTAGTTCTTTCTTTAGATTGCAATCTGTCTCTAATATTACCTTTTAATTTTATTATACTTCCATTTTTATTACTAGTTGAATTTAATAATCCTTCATTGAAATTAGAATATTTTATATTTAATTCATCTGTAATATTACTTTTAAATATTATATCTGTGTTTTTTAAAGTCCATAATATCGGAACATAAATATTATGCTTTTTTATAATTTCAAGTAATTCTTTTTTTAGTATGTGCGAATACTTATTCCAATATCTATATACATCACCAAATCTTGTTAAATTAACGTCATTACGTTTTTCAGATAAATGGTTGACCCATGCATGTTTAAATAAATGTAAAATAATATACACATAATGATATGATATTGATAATGAATTTACGTTAACATCCGGAATTCCAATATTCTCATTATAATTATATTTAAAAGCTTCTTCTATATCTACTTTATATGGGCATTTTTCCCATACAAAATCAGTAACAAAACCAGCTGCAATAAAAGTTATAATATCTTTATTTGTCTCTATAACATACTCTGGTATCTTTTCTTTTGCATATACTTCTCTCAAATATTCTTCTCTAGAAAGTTCCCTTATCTGGTTTGTTTTCCAATCTCCTCTGCCAATACAAAATCCAATCTCTTTCATTGTATCTTGTACAACATCTCTATATTTAGGTTTTATCATAAAATCAATATCAGACAGGTATCTATAATCTTTATTTTCATATAAAGTATTATTTAATATGATTCCTTTTGTACAAACATATTCAATATTTCTCTTTTTAAAAGCCTCTACAATTTGCTTTGTTTGCTCTTTTAAAAGCTTATTTTTATATTTATTAAGTTCAAGCGTTAACTTTAGATGTTGATTAATATATGGCGGAATAAAATTGCGCAACTCGTCATTTAACATAGTATACGCTAAATTTGATATAATCTTATGACTAATTGACTGTTCTAATAATTCTCCCCAAGATATTTTATAGTTTTCTAAAATTTTTAATATATTATCTTCTTCATTTCCTTTTGCAATAAGTTCTAATATTATCCATTCAGGTCCATATTTTTCTATCTCTTTTTTATTAATCATAACTATCACCTTCATATATTTTTATAAGATTTGATAATTTTTCTAAATTTGTTCTTGCCATATCAACATTTTTATCTTTAAAATATTTACCAAATGTTACTAAAATCTTACATTCAATCATGTGTCTTTTTTCTTCTTCTGTAGCTAATAAACTTAAAAAAGATATTTTTGAAAATAGATTTTCTTTTTCTTTTTTATCTATATTCAAATTGTATATTTTTTCCAAATTTGTTAATACTAATTTTTCACAATTTTTTTAAAATTTATATCATTGATAATCTCTTTTTCAAGTTCTGTCTTCTGGTATGTTGAAATCATATTATTTAATTCTCTCATTAAAAATATAGAGTCTTCAAGATATGAAACATCTAGGCACCATTCTTCAAATTTTTCATACGGACCGATAGAATTTAGATATTTTTCTAAATCTTCTTCTGATAATTCATTATTAATGAGTTTAATGGCTAATTTAATTTTTTCATCTTTTATAATATCTCTATGTGGTTTAATAGCACATAAATATGTATTATCTATATCTATGTCTAAATTTAACTTTTTTAATTCTTTTTCGAGTATATTATACGGTATAACCATATTAAATATAGAAAAAACATCCACATTAACAAAATCATTTATTATTTTTAAAAAACTCTTGTTTGTAATTTCCTTGTTCTTTGAGTATTCTTTAGTCAACTCCATCATATCTTTTTCAACTATACTTAAATAATGATTAATATTTTCTATTACTATTTTTCTTTTATCGTAGCTATCTCTAAATATGCTTGATAAATAATACATAAATTCATACCATTGCTGTGAATCAACTTCTATAAAGTTGTTTTCATTTTTAATTACATTAAATTCATTCATATTGAACAATACTTTAGGCATTTTTTTCACAGACAAAAAATAAATTTCTTGCATCCATTTTATTTTCGAATAATTATAAATTCTTATTGTAGATACTTTATACTCAATATTTCTTAATTTAAAATAATCTCTATTCATTTTTATACTTTTCTCTCTTCAATTAACTTATTTATATTTTCTATACTTTTCCAGTTCTTGCTATCTATATCTTTGTCCTGAAATTTAATATTTAATTCTTCTTCTATTCCTATTATTAATTTAATAACATTTAAAGAATCTAAACCTAAATTAAATAGATTATCATTTTTTTCAATCTTATCTACGCTAACCAATAATTCGTCTCCAAGTTTATTTTCTAATACATTTTTTATTGTTTCTAGATAATTCATTTTACCCTCCCACATGTTTTAATAAAATAAAAATTAAACTTTTCTTCTAGTTCTATAAAGTTTTTTAATTGTTCTTTTACCTTATCCATATCATTTTTTTCAATATAATAAAGCATAACTGTTATCATATTCATTTGTTGCTTTATTATCTCTTCACATTGTGATTTGCCTATTTTATTAAATCTATACTTATCTGCTTGTTTTGCCAATAGTATTTTTGATAAGCTGATTTTTAAAGTTTTATAAGAATCAGGTTTTATTTTAGTATACATTTCTTGTAATGTTTTAATGTTATTATAAAGTTCAGTTTTATAACAAGTTATATCAAATAAAAATTCATTATTATTTGATATAACTTGACTATTATTTTTATAAATTTGTTTAAAAATATATAATGTACAATCAGTATCTATTTTAGAAAAATAGAAATTTTTTAAATATGAATTATACCATTTACTAAGTTGTTTAAAGTCAACACTAATAAACTCACTATCTATATTATTTTTTTCTCTATCTAGTATTTTTACAATACCTTTTTCTATATCAATGTCATATAATAATACATATCTTCTATAGTGCTTTTTCTTAAAATATTCTTTATGATATGGAATTTCATACATATCTACTCTAATTATAGCGCAACAGTCATTTCTATTACACTCTTTAATTTTTTCAAATAAATTTAACGTATAATCTATTTTTTCTTCTAATATTCCATTTTCAAATAAAATATCTTGTAAATTTCTTGTAGTTATATATTCAGGCTTATATGTATTATATTGAGGACTAGATTTATATATCGTAATATAATTATATAAAATTACATTTACATCAACATTAAAAGCATTCAACATATTTAAAATTGCATGATACTTGCAATTAATATATATATCATTAAATATTTGAAAATGAGCTTTCATCAATTTCTCTCCTTTTTTTATCATTCTCATCCATGTATATATCTCCTTTGAAATTCAAATATTTATCATTCTCATCATCTTCTAAAATTGCTAATTTGCACTTTTTACATATAAAATTACTTTCCGTTGGAATTTCGCCTAAGATCATTCTTTTAATATCTATTGCTTTTTTACTATTCCAAACTTCATAAATACTAGTTTCAAAAACATTACCCTGTACTTCTTCTCGAGCCCAATCTTGTGAACATAATATCACATCACCATTTGCTAAAATACACATCCTTTCAAATGGTCGATCTAAGTTACATCCAATCAATTTAACATTCTTGTTTTCATCTATTGCCAAATTATTTCTTTGTTCTAAATTACCTGCTCTATCCAAAAATCCAAAAGTATGAATATTTGCATTTGGAAATAATTCTTTGACTTGTGATATGTTTTTTTTCATATCCATCCATGGAACTAAGATTAAAGTTATCTGATATGGAATTAAATCATTATTAATTTCTAGAAAATTTTTTATATTGTTTTTACATTTATTAAAATCAAGATTTGGCATTAATTGCTTATATTCTTGCTCATTTCCTGCAAAAAAACTTATTCTAAAATCATCTATTAACTTTTCATTCACTATAATTTCAGAAATTTCCTTTGTTAATAAAGAAGCATTAGTAGAAACTTCAATTGTATGATTTTTTTTACTTTTTAATCTTCTTAACAAATTTATAAACCTACTATCTATAAAAGGTTCATTGTTTAAATATGGAATTATCCTTTCTATTTCACTAGCATGTTCATCAAATTCCTCTAGTAATTTTTCAATTTGTTCATCTTTCATTTGTTCATGTCCAAATTCTTTTTCTATTGAAGAATATGGACATATTGTACAATGAGAATTGCAAATTGAATTTATTTGAAATTCGATTATTTTAGGAAACTTTATTTTTAATTCATCATTAAAATCCAATTGTATTACCTCCATCTGCTATTATATTTTGACCAGTTATCCATGACATTTTATCTTCTAACATTGTTAATATTACATCTTTAATTTCTGTTTCATCAATAATTCTGTTTAAAGGTGTATTTCTCTTTATTTCTTCCATTTTTTCCGTTGATATGTTGCTGCTCATTTTGCTGAAAAACACTCCTGGTGAAATACTATTGCAATTAGTATTATATTGTCCTAGTTCATATGCTAATTGCTTTGTTATAACTTCTAAAGCAGCTTTAGAAGCAATATATGAAGCGGTATTAGCATTAACTCTTTCTGTTAAATTCGAAGAGACTGCTATTATAGTTCCATTATTTATTTTTTTTATTTCTTCATATAAAATAGATACTATATAATAAAATGAAAAACAATTTATATTAAAAATCTCATTCCATTTATTAATTTCATCATATTTTAGAGGTAATCTCTGCTCAACATATCTTCCTGCTATATGAATTATATTTATTTTTTCATAAATTCCTATTTTAAATATTTTGAGTATCTCATTCTTGTTATCTTCAATATTCTCCAAATTAGATAAGTCAATATTCAATTCATAATAATTCTTATTTTTTTTATTTAAACTATGTCTAGAAATAGCTAATACCGTATGATTTCTTTTTAATAAAGCTTCAGTTACTGACTTTCCCAGTGTTCCTGAAGCTCCTGTAATAATGCTTACTTCTTTCATATTTATTTTACCTTTCAAAATCATCTTTTAATAATAAATCTCTACTTTTTATGCTTACAAGAGAACTACTTTCTGGAATACTCTCATAAACATTTACACCATTTGGTTGTATTATTCTAGGAATAAAATATTGTTTATCCTCAATTTCATTTAAATTATGTACTCTTCCTAATGAAATATGACTAATAAAATCTTGTTTTTTAAATGGAATTCCTTGCTCTTCCATCCTAACTCCAAGCCTCTCTCTATATATCACTAACTCTTCCGTAGGTTCTACTTTCATAGCAATATATTCTTTTTTACTATCAAATCCTAGTAAAACAAGTTTTCCATTAAGTTTAAGGTTAATATTGCCAATTTTTTCTTTTTCTAATATTCCCTTTAATCTATTTACGTCAGAATTTTTAGTCCACCCTAAAAATTGTAATGTCATATGCATATACTCTGGATTATGCCAAGCAATATTATCGTCATACTGTACTAATTCATTTCTTAACTTTAAAAGTAAGCTCTCACTCTCATCTCTATTAAATCCAAATCCAATATATGTAGCCCAATGTGCCATATATTACCTCCATTTATATTTATCTATCTTTCATCTTCTTCTATTTCATTATTTCCAGTTAATTGTGTCTCCGGATTATTTTTTTTTCTTCATATTCCTTTGAGTGTACTAATTTTACTTCTGGTGGATTTTTATTATATTTCCACCATTCTTCAATCCATGGTAGTTCTCCAAATTTCTCTACTAATTCTGATTTTACTAATGCTCTTAATGGTTTAGCATTTTTAATAATATCTTCTAATGTTTGACTTTTTAAGCATGCTTCACTTAATGTAACACATTCCTGTACCTTTTCTCCAAGCATGCCCACTTGTTTTCCTAACCATTTATTATATGCATATGGAGACTCGTGTACAATACTCATTGTTTGCAATGCTGCTTTTACCATTTCTGTGTTTGATATTCTAGCACCTATTTCAATACCTCTTTTAGCGGCCGAAACGGCATCTATTCTTCTAACTGCATATGTAACGAAATGATATTTGGCTAATTCTTCTAAATTATTTTTAAACAAGTTACTATATTCGTCAATCATTTCTTGAATATTTTGTGGATCTTGAATATTAAGACAATTATTATAAATCCATGTATATAAGCAATCTCCTTGTTCGATTTTACTTAATCTATCTTTCAACCATTGCCTGCTACGTATTTGTCCAAAAATATTTGGTACATGTTCATGATCATCTATTACATGATCATCTCCATAAACTTCACTAAATTTTTTATAATCTTCATCTGATAAGATTAAATGTAAATCCCAATCTGCTTTTTGATCAAATCCTTCCGTTATTCCCCAACCTGTTGAACCACTTAAAAATATCGATACTCTATCTTTTAGTTTGTTTGGAAATACCTCGCCTCTAACATTTTGTATGTATTCCCTAATATCTTTTTTTATTTGTTCTAATTGTTTTTTATCCATTTTTAACCTCCATTCTAGTTAATTTAACTTTATAAAATTCATTTTTTGCAAAACTTATCTTTCTTCTTCTTCTCTTTTTTTTCTTTTATCTTTAAGAGATTGTACATATAGTGGTTCTATAACCTGTAGATAAAATCCTCTATCATCATTGCACCTGAAATAATCCATTATTTCAACTGTGTCTATACTACTTTCGTTAGTTTTCATTACCACCAAAACATTTCCAATACTTTTATCATTTTCTCTATTTTTATCATTTGACAATGACAAATTTTCTATTAGTTCAGATGTTGCCCCAATAGCTCTTGTATCAAAATTAAATTTGAAGTATTCCTTATGTATAAAATCATCAATTTCTTGTACAAGTTCTTTTGGCCTTTGAAATTTTAATTTTTTCCATTCCTCCTGTTCTCTTCTAAATACTTCTATAAATCTCTTTTTTTCAGTTTCATTTATCCCTTGTACTATACCAAAATATTCTTTCGTGTAATCAGAAAATCCACTTTTATGATATATTTTAAAACATTTGTTTGTGCTTGTCAAGTACTTTTATCATTTTTTCTTCCCACTACTACAAATCTTCCGTCTTCGGTATGGTAAGAGCAAGTAATTAATGTGATTAATTGATCTCCAAATTCTGCTGTTGCCTGTGTCTCATATAAGGATGCTATCTTTGCATTTTCCACAAATTCATTATATTCTTCTTCTGTTTCTGCATTTATAAAATTATAGTATCTAAAAACATTTTCTTCCGATTTATAATACACGCGTGCCTTAAAAGCAGAAATAATTTCATATTCTGCATCTTCCTTTTCGGTGGTAAAACGAATAACAGGATGTTCTTTGTGAAAATCCTCGTCCGCATATTTTAGTAAATCTTGAAACATTTGCCCATACATAATGTTATGTCCGTAAATTAACAAATTAGTACTTGGCAAACTCCAGTCATAATCTTTTGTTAAAAAAATAGAACCTTTTTGTGTTGTCTCTCCTTTATAATTATGGTTTAAATAATACTCATTATCCTCCCCTTGCAAAACCGGATAACTAATATTGGTATCTTTTATTTCAATCCACCCAACAACATCTTCATTTTCCTGTTGTAGCTCTTCTACTTGAAGCATCCTTTCTGTTACAATGTTACTGTTCTCTGGATTATCCTTTTCTTCTTGCATTTCGTTAGATAATGCATTTTGTTGCCCATTCTCTACATTTGTTTCTGCATTTTCTCCTGCTTCTTTATCAGCTTGTCTTAGTTCATCTTCTCCTACTTGAATTTCATTTAATAACTGACTCTCGCGTTCCGCTTCTTTTCCTATAGATAGATATTTGATAATATAAATACCCGCTAACAAAAAGTTTAAGATAATAAAAAAATAGATTAGTCGATTTACAATTTTATTTTCTGTATTCACATTTTCGTCCTTTCAGTTATGCTTAATTCATTATATCACTAATAGATTTTTTATTTTCATAAAAAATCTATGGTTCGTTCCAAATTAATTAATTATAATCTAATTTATGTAAAAGAATAGACTCTATTTTAAAGTCTATTCTTCTTTTTTCTCTAGCAACATCTACTTAGGAGAGAAACGTCTGTCCCCAAATTGGAATAAAGTAGAGAAAAAGGCCTGTCCCTAAATTACACTAATCTCTTTTCTTTGTGTAGAAAAATGCGCCAGCAGAAACTACCATAGCAAGTACGGCAATTCCTATATAGTTTTCTACTCCTGTTTTTGGTACATCATCTTTTTCATCATTATCTGGTTTTGGTTCTTCTGGAATTGGTTTTTCCTCTGGTTCTTGTGGAATTTCACCTATTCTTGCGTAAATGGTTGCATCTGCATCTAAAGTTTTTGTAAAATCAAATTTGTCTGTATATTCTTGGTTTGTATAGAACCCAACTACTTCATATCCTTCATCAACTGCTATATACCCTTTCAATAATTCTGCTGTAACAGTTGCTCCTTTATCAATTGTAATTTGTTTTACTGCTTCTCCACCCACCATTAAAGTAACAATTACTTTTGGTTCATCTGTGTTAGTTGTAACATTTTCTGGTACAGCGGATTCTGAAATAACAGTATTATTTTCATCTGTTAAAAGAACTTTATCTCCTGCTATTACAACTTTGTCTGTTGTATTTTCTGTATTAGTAACTGTAAATTCTGTTAGATTTCCATTTGCAGCAGGACGAACTACATTTTCTGTAGAATCAGAAGTTAAAGTACCATTCATAGTTAGTGTTGGATTGTTAGTAGCAGCAGCTCCTTTGTCAATTTCGATACCGTTATTTTCGCCAGTACCATTATAACCCAAATGTAAATCAATAACTTCTACATTACCACCATTTACGAGAACACCACCATAGCGGAATCCAGTAATTGACACGTTATTTAAAATAACAGTACCACCATCGTAAGCTTGTACACCATACTTTGGTCCATTATTTAAGTCAATGTCTTTTAAGGTAAGCTTTGCGGCTGCAAATTGAGCAGTAAACATGGTCTGGTTACCAGAAGTAGAAGTCCAATCTGTTGAACCTGCTAGTGTATAACCATTACCATCAATCGTTAATGTTTTTTGAATAACAATTGGCTGTGTAATGGTAATATTATTTTGAATTTCAACTGTTCCTCCATCATCTACATTTTGTATTGCTGAAATTAAGGTCGACTCATCTGTTGCAGTTTCTGTTTCGGCAGCATTACTAATACATGGTAAAGCAAGTAATGCAAGCATAATTAATGCAAAAAACAACATCATTTTAATTGTATTTTTCATTTTAAACCTCCTAATCAATTTAATAGTAAGTATTTTAAGTTTTTATAACATGACAGAAATATTTTATGTTTTATAAAAACTGTTCTACTACTTTCATTTTTAGTTTTTCTCATTTTTTGTTTTTTATTTATGTTTTTTGCATTTTTTTATTTTAAATTTTTCCAATTTAAAAATGCGCAATTAGGGACGCACCCTTTTTGCGCAAATTATTATTCCTCATTCCAAGTTAGCCCCGAATCCTGTGTTACATAAACTGTTTTGCTTCCATCATAAGAAATATTTTCAATTGTTCCATCTTGCATACTTGTAAACTCTATTTCTGCACCTCGATTAATTCGTACACTGGCATTTTCTCCTTTTTGTGTTATCCATGTCTTACCACCATCATGTGTAATAGTTGCTCTTATGTACTCCCTTTGGCCTAGCTCATTTCCATAGCACACCATTGCAATTCCATTTTCTTTGTCAAAAAATTTCATATAAATAATATAACCACTTGTATCCGTTATTGCCGTTTCTTGCCAAGTAGCACCATTATCATCTGAATAAATGAGTCCAATAAAATGCTCGCCATTGCTATACTCAAAAATCAGTTTGTTATTATCCATATAATAACTCTCACTGAGGAATTCTCTGTTTGATGGATACACATTTGTAAAGGTTGCTGGTATTTCTGACCAATCTTTTCCAAAATCACATGTAACATAGACTTTTTGTTGCAAAATTCGATATCCATATTGTTCTGCTAATGTTTCCGAATAGCTTTGTAAGTTGGTTTCTATGTAATTCTTTGGCTTTAGTATTACCCAAATAGCAACAGTAGAAGCAATAATTAAAATTATTACAACAATAAACTCTATAACAGATTTCTTTTTTTCTTTTTTGCTTTTTACTTCGTCAATCGTCTTTTGGGTATCTAGCAAGTTTCGCTTATTATTATCTATTTTTCCTAAATCTTTCTCATTAGCAATTTCATTGTCACTCTCTGAAGCAACTGTAACATCTTTATTAATTGTATTTTCACATGCATTCTTTCTGTTTTCTTGTATTTTCTTTATAAAAAGGTAAACCATATAAGCTAATACACTAAAAGCAATTCCATACAATGCCATGTTACAACAATCGCTAATCATACTTGTTGCTGTTCGTGGCACTATTTTATTAGCATAACTTCCTATTAACAACAACATGGTTATTATTGCATAAAAGATAAAATGCTTTCTTTTCATGCCTTTGTTTTTTTCTAATATTCTACTTGTCAATGCTCCTATAAAATTCAAAAACAAGTAAGCACCTATATTTTCAAGTGCTAACAGTGCATGACGGTAATTAAACCATATTGCAACAAGCCATAGAGGAACCATCACAATCGTTGGAAGAAAAAATACTCTGTTTTTGTAGCCATATACGAAGCCTATTAAGTAGGTTCCTAGAATCACGGTATAATAGTAAATCGCACCTCCATGATTTTTCGAAAGCATTGGAACAACGCAAAGTAAAAAGGTCAGTACTAGTAAAGAGAGGACAAAATAACCCAATTTTATAAATCCTTTTAATGAATTCTTAGATACAAAAAGGTAAATAATTAATATTCCTATCAGAATGGCGGTTCCTATTATTATTCCATAATAGAATACTTCTCCCTTCACCGCGTCTTTGGAAAGAGCAGTATTGATTACTCCAGTGCCGTAGTATAACTCTTGCTCTGTTGTTTCATATTCGCTTATTTTTCCATCATACATATAATAAATACGAATGCCATCATCGTCTCTTGTAATAACTTTTACTGAATATGAGCCAGTATTAGGTAGTGCACCTGTTATATTGGACAATTCTTTCTTTATTGGTATGCTCTGACTACTACTACAAAATAAGATTTCTTCGTTTTTTAGAAACTGTAATCCAAATATTTCTAAGCATAAAATTACAATAAAAAATACAATGGACAATACTATTTTTAGTATGGTTTGTTTTTTCACTTTAATCACCTAAATTCTTTTTTCAATTATTTTATCACGCCATTCGAAAATGCGCAATTGGGGTGCATCCCAAATTGCGCATTTTTTCTTATTGTATAGGAAAAATCGCTAGATTTTTGCTATACAACAAGGTTAAGTTTCCTTGGGCCGTGCATATTCGCGGAGCGAAATGCACATGTGGCGAAGCCACTTTTCTTATCTTGGATATTTGATTGCGGCTTGTGCTGCGGCTAAACGAGCGATTGGAACTCTAAATGGTGAACAAGAAACATAAGTTAGCCCTATTCTGTGGCAATATTCAACAGTTGGTGGGTTTCCTCCATGTTCTCCACAAATTCCAAGTTCAATGTCTGGTCTTGTTTTTCTTCCTAATTCACATGCCATTTCTACTAATTTACCTACTCCTTTTTCGTCAATTCTTGCAAATGGGTCAAAGTCGTAGATATTTTTCGAATAGTATTCCCCTAAAAATTTTCCAGCATCATCACGGCTAAATCCAAATGTCATTTGAGTTAAGTCATTGGTTCCAAAAGAGAAGAATTCTGCTTCTTTTGCAATCTTATCTGCAAGTAAAGTAGCTCTTGGAATTTCTATCATAGTTCCTACCATATAGTGCATATCCATGCCAGCTTCTTTAAGCATTTGGTCAGCTGTTTCGGTAATAATATTTTTTACATAGATTAATTCCTTATCGTCTCCTACAAGTGGTATCATAATTTCTGGCTTTACATCTATGCCCTCTTTTTTCACATTGATTGCTGCACCAATAATAGCTTTGGTTTGCATTACACCAATTTCTGGGTAAGTTACATCTAACCTACATCCTCTGTGTCCCATCATTGGATTAAATTCATGTAATCCTGTTACAACATTTTTTAGTTCTTCAAAAGTCATGTTCATCTCTTTTGCTAATGCTTCTATTTCGTCATCTGTATGTGGTAAAAATTCATGTAATGGTGGGTCTAACAAACGAATGGTTACTGGCAAGCCTTTCATCTCTCTAAATAGACCTTCGAAATCTCCTCTTTGCATTGGAAGAATTTTTTCTAATGCTTTTTCTCTTTGTTCTTTTGTTTTTGATACTATCATTTCTCTTATAGCAGCAATTCTTTCTGGTGCAAAGAACATATGCTCTGTTCTACATAGTCCAATACCTTGAGCACCAAACTCATACGCTTGTTTTGCATCTTTTGGAGTATCAGCATTTGTTCTTACTTCCATTTGTCTATAGCTATCTGCCCATTCCATAAATTTTGCAAAGTTTCCAGAAACAGTAGCAGGCACAGTGTCAATTTTTTCTCCGTATACATTTCCTGTACTTCCATCTAACGAAATCCAATCTCCCTCATGGTAAGTATTTCCACCAACAGTAAATGTTTTTTCTTCTTCATTTACTGTTATTTCAGAGCAACCCGATACACAGCAAGTACCCATTCCTCTTGCTACAACGGCTGCATGGGAAGTCATTCCTCCTCTTACAGTAAGTATTCCATGACATACATGCATTCCATCAATATCTTCTGGCGAAGTTTCTAATCGAACTAAAATTAAATCTTTCTCTCCATTGTTATGTTTTTCTAATGCTTCTTCTGCAGTAAATACTACTTTACCTGTTGCAGCACCTGGAGATGCAGCTAATCCCTTTGCAATTGGTTTGGCAACTTTTAATTTTTCTCCGTCAAAGTTTGGATGTAATAATTGGTCTAATTGATTTGGTTCTACTCTTAAAACTGCTTCTTTTTCAGTTATCATTCCTTCGTTTACTAAATCAACTGCAATTTGCAGTGCTGCTGTTGCAGTTCTTTTTCCGTTTCTTGTTTGAAGGAAATATAGCTTTCCATTTTCAATAGTAAACTCCATGTCTTGCATATCTTTATAATGTTTTTCTAATTTTGTAGCATACATTACAAAATCTTGATATGCCTCCATATCTGTTTCTTTTAGTGTTTCAATTGGCATTGGTGTACGAATTCCTGCAACTACATCTTCTCCTTGTGCATTCATTAAGTACTCACCAAATATTTTGTTTTCTCCTGTTGCCGGGTTACGTGAAAATGCAACACCAGTTCCACAATCTTCGCCCATGTTTCCGAATACCATTTCTTGCACATTAACAGCTGTTCCCCAACTGCTTGGAATATCATTTAATCGACGATAAGTAATAGCTCTTGGGTTATTCCATGAACGAAATACAGCTGTTACTGCCTCTATTAATTGCTCTTCTGGATTGCTAGGAAATTCTGCTCCATGCTCTTTTTTATAAATTTTCTTAAATATTTCCACTAATTCTTTTAAATCATTGGCATCTAGCTCAGTATCTAGCTTAACACCTTTGCTTTGTTTCATTTTATCTATTTCTTCTTCAAATAAAGATTTTGGAATTTCCATTACCACATCACTAAACATTTGAATAAATCTGCGGTAGCTATCATAAGCAAATCGTTCATTCTTTTTAGCCATAGACGCAACTACTTCTTTGTTTAATCCTAAGTTAAGTATTGTGTCCATCATACCTGGCATCGATGCTCTTGCACCAGAACGCACGGACACTAAAAGTGGATTTTCTGGATTTCCAAACTGTTTTCCAGTTATCTTCTCAAGCTCTCTTAAACTGTTAAAAATTTGTATTTTTACTGTATCAGATACAGTCTCTCCATTTTCATAATACTCAATACACGCTTCTGTTGTAATGGTAAAACCTTGTGGAATTGGTAAACCTAAATTCGTCATTTCTGCTAGGTTTGCACCTTTTCCTCCTAATAATTCACGCATGTTTGCGTTTCCCTCTCGAAATAAGTATACATACTTTTTATCCATATTTCCTCGTTCCTCCCTAATATATCTTTTGCAATTTAATCATTTTTATACTGCTTTTGTTTATTTTTTGCTTTTTAATATTATATCGATAAGTTTTAGAATTGTAAATATTAAATGAAAAGAAAATTATTTTTTTGAAAAGACGGAGCCCTAAAATAGAGCTCCATCTTAAGATTATGTTTGAAACTATTATTCTTCCACAGATTCTTCTTCTGCTTCCTTGTCCTGTTCTTCTTCTGCTTTTCCTTCCGGAATCTCCTCAGCTTCGGTCTCAGCAGGGTCCTCATCTGGCTCTCCTTCCGGTTCTTCGACCGGTTTTTCTGCTACTTCCTTATTCGATTTCTCTGCCGGTTTTTTTCTGGGTCTCCGTACTGTTTTTTTCTTGCTCTTCTGCTGGCTTTCTTCCTCCACTTCTTCCGAAAGTTCAAGAGGCTCTTCCAGCTCTAAGATTTTTTTGCTGGCCAAGAAAGTAAACAGAGTGGTATATACCGTAGGCGCAACTTTCTTCAGAATCTCCTTTATCTGCTTGATATAGGTTCCCAAAGAACGCTCCTGCTCCTTTGGCTCTTCCTGTTCTTCTTCCGGGGCTTTCTTGCTCTCAAAAGCTTTTTTGCCATACAGGAAGGCAAAAACTGCCATGAATGCAACCAAGAAGCCACAAATTCTCAGCTTTTTCTGGTCCTCTTCCGTGGACAAATCCATCTTGAATTTATCCTCGATGAACAGTTTTGCAAGTTCGATATATGTATCGAACCTAATTTTGAGGTCCTCGGTAAAGTCACTCACTTTGTTTGCAATCTTGCCGTTCGGATTCGGCTTATGCAGTGCAACATAAACCAAAATCACGCTTAAAGCAATTGGAAGCATGTCCTCTGTTTTGGGCTGAATCCATGCAAACTTTTTGCTAACGGATTCCAGCTGATTCATTCCAGCCTCTACCTCTTCCACGGAGCAATCCTCGTCCTTTGCTCCCAGAATACTGGTTACAGCTTTCATTGCTCCATAGGCGCCGGCGGAAAGTCCACCAAGTACCATAAGCTCCTTCAAAGCTTTCCTGTTTTCAAGGAATTCCACCTTGAAACCAAGCTGCTTCTCGCAGGTGTCAGCAATGTTGTTTACCGACAAATCAAATTCACCAGAATTCAGAATCCGATATGCCCCGTACACTGCTCCCACAGGAATGGCCCACCGAAGTACAGGCTTGTACTTTTCTGCCCATGCTTTGATAATCTCAAAATTCTCTTTCGGAGATTTCTCCCAAAGCTGAGCTTTGATGCTGGTCTTCTTAGTAGCTTCTGCCATAGTAGTAGCCTCCTTTTTTTGTTTTACATTCTCTGATTTTGCCTTTTGATGTACATCTGCATACTTGTAATATTCAGATGAGTCAAATTCAAACCCCAAAGTAATCTCCATTTGTATATCATAGCCTTCATGTGCTAAATTTACAAGATTGCAAACACTTCTGAAGTGGCAATTTGCACATGAATAACTTCCTACTGGGCTGCTAGGTACAAATGGTACTTTAAATGTTACAATCGGTTTGTCTGAACTTTCTGTAATTGAGTCAATTTTAATAGTTCCATGAAGGTCGAGACTAGCTCTACGGCATATCTGTTCAGTAGCGTAATGGCAATAACCATCTTCAAAGAAGAGCTTATAGCTTCCCCTTTCAATTCCTACTGGATCACTGGTACAGCAGAAACTAGTTTTATAGCTTTCACAATCATAATCTCCTAACTTGTCCGGTACTTTCCATACGTGCCATCTGCCACAATATGGGCAGAGAAAGCGCTTTGGTGTAAGACTTAACAGTTTTTGATTCACAAAGCTTTACCTCCTATCTGTAGTGGTGTGATTAATAGTTTCAAACTCCTTTCTTAATTGTGTATTTGTGCTTATACACTTTTGCTACCAAAGTCACTTGCCTTTGATATAAGCACTTAAAATACCGCATTTATTATACTATAACTTTACATAAAAGTCAATGAGTTTCAAGGTTAAATAAAAAGGTGGATAAGAATTTAATTTATCCTTATCCACTAAATCATTTTTACTTGTACTATTATTTTTTCTTCTTTTTGAAAGACGTTCTATACGTCACTCCTTTCCCCAAGTTGATGGTTGTAGTCCCTCTGGAATTAACAGTAATTCTACCTACTTTTTGGCTTATTGAAATTCCACTTTTACTAACATTCAAAAAAGTAGAATTTCCAATTTTAATCCGCTTTCGATAGCTAATTCCCATAGTGATGATGTCTCCTTTCAAAAATAATGTACTGCATTCTCTCATAAAATGAAAGAATTTTATAAAAAGAATATGATTACATTATACTACTTTTTATGTAAAATAGCAACAATAAATTGCATCTAGCAAATTATCTTATAAAATCATTCCAAACCGAAATAATTAATACAATTTGCAACACTAGAATAACAGGAAAACCTATTGAAAACCTTAACTTTTTTGTTTTATGGTGAAAAGCGTACATTCCAGCAATTGCACCAATGCTTCCTCCTATAAGCGCTAGAATGAACAAAGTCTGCTCTGGAATCCTCCACTTTCCATACTTTGCTTTTCGTTTGTCAACATACATGGCTAAAAACGCTATTAGATTAATTAGAATTAAGTAAATTATCAAATACATACCTATGTTTTCCATTTATTATTTTCCTTTCTATAATCGCGCAATTGGGGACGCGCTCATTTATAAATTCTTAGTTTAACTAATACACCATATAGCTTTGTTCCATAAGGTATCATCATTATCTCTTCTTTTGAAAGTGTTTTGGTAAATACAATAAATGCACAATAAGATATTGCTCCTAACAAGATGGAAAGTATTGTGCTCACAGTGTTGCCGAATGCTAAGCTAAATAAGTTATATCCTAAAGTCACAACAATTCCCATGCCAATTACAGATAGTAATGGCTTCATGATATGTGTTTTGAATTTAATATGCATGTTCACATAACGGTTCATTACCTTATAATAAATAAGGAATATGATTAATTGTGATACAAATGAGCTAATTGGAGCTCCATAAATTCCCACATTTGGATTAGGAATTAATACTAGGTTTAGTATAAATTTTACAATAGCACCTAATCCCGTAGCAATGGCTGGTATTTTCGTTTGATTTACGCCATAAAGACCTCCTGTCATAGTTTGGGAAAGTGCTGTTAATATCATAGTAGTTGAAGCTATTTGTAATACTCCTGCCCCATCTGATGCAGTTGGATAAATCATATTTAATATTGGTTGTGCTAATGTTATAAATCCTACAGCACATGGTAGTATGATTATTAAGGAAGCGAAAAACGAAAATGCTAATCTTTTGGAAGCTGTTTTTTTATCTTTTTTCGCAAGCGATTCGGATACAACAGGAACCAATGCCGTTGAGAACGCTAGGTTGATAGCAAGTGGGAAACTTACAAGAGTATCCACTTTTGATAAAATTCCTGCTGCGCTCATTGCAATTTCTTCTAATGCTTCTTTTGATGTTTCAACCCCGCTGTATAGTGTTTGCATACAGTTACTTACTGTCGCAGTATCTATTACTCCGCTAATAACTGTAATTAGCGAGCTTATAGTAATTGGTATTGATAATCCCAATATTGTTTTTAATAATTGCTTATTTGACTTCTGTTTTTCTGGTGATGGTAGCGAGCCTTTTGTACTTAATTTTTTGTGTTTATAGTACATAAGCAAATACATAAAAGCAATGATAATAGCACAAGTTGTCGAAAGGTTTCCTGCAGCAGCCATTATATAAGCATCTTTTCCAATACATGCATAAACAAATGTAATCGATAATACACAGTTTAAGAACTGCTCTAATGTTTGGGAAGCACTAGTTGGCTTCATGTCTTGTTGTCCCGAAAAATATCCTCTTAAAACCGCAGACATTGCTACAAACACAATCGCTGGAGATAGCACTTTCATAACATAAGCGACATCTGGCACATTTAAAATGTTCGTTGCAATAAAATCAGCCCCTAAGAATAGTGCAATAGAAAGGATAAATCCTAGAATGGTAAAGAAACGAAAAGCCACTTTAAAAATACGTTGTGCACCTTTCGTGTCTCCTATAGCAATTCTTTCTGATATCAATTTCGATATAACACTAGGTATTCCTATGGAAGATAAAGTAAGTAATAAAGAATATATTTGATATCCAGAAGAATAATAGCCAAGTCCTGTATCTCCAAATCCTTCTACATTTGTTATTACTAATCGATAAATAAGTCCTAATACTTTTATGAGTAATTGTGAAAAAATTAACATGACAACATTTTTCATAAAAGAATTGGCTGTTTTTTTCAATTTACTTCCTCTCAAAATTTTTTCTCCTAATTATTCTTTCTAAAATTCCACTTTCTCTTGTATCCAATTTTCCACTTCATCAATTTTTATGCGCACTTGCTCCATGGTGTCTCTATCACGAATGGTTACACATCCATCTTCTAATGTTTCAAAATCAATTGTTACACAGAAAGGTGTACCAATTTCGTCTTCTCTACGATATCTTTTTCCAATGCTTCCTGCTTCATCATAATCGCACATAAATTTCTTAGAAAGCATTGCGTATACTTCTTCCGCTTTTTCGCTTAACTTCTTCGAAAGCGGAAGAATAGCTACTTTATATGGCGCTAAAGCTGGATGTAAGTGTAAAACAGTACGTACATCTCCCTCTGCTATTTCTTCTTCTTCATAGGCATTGCATAGGAATGCTAGTGCCACTCTATCACATCCTAAAGATGGCTCAATGCAATATGGGATATATTTTTCGTTTGTTTCCACATCTAAGTAAGTCATATCTTCTTTTGCATGTTCTGCATGTTGTTTTAAGTCATAATCGGTTCGATCGGCAATTCCCCATAATTCACCCCATCCAAACGGGAATGCAAACTCAATATCGGTTGTTCCATTGCTGTAATGAGATAATTCTTCTGGTGAATGGTCTCTTAGACGAATATTTTCCTTTTTCATTCCTAAGCTTAAAAGCCAGTTCTCGCAGAACTCTTTCCAGTATTGATGCCATTCTAAATCAGTTCCCGGCTTACAGAAAAATTCTAACTCCATTTGTTCAAATTCACGTGTTCGGAATGTGAAATTTCCCGGAGTAATCTCATTACGAAATGCCTTACCAATTTGTGCAATTCCCATTGGTAGCTTTCTTCTTGTAGTACGCATAACATTTTTAAAGTTCACAAAAATACCTTGTGCCGTTTCTGGGCGTAAATAAATTTCCGCTTTAGAATCTTCTGTAACACCTTGAAAAGTCTTAAACATCAAATTAAATTTACGAATATCTGTAAAATTTTCTTTTCCACAATTAGGACAAGGAATATGATTTTCTTTAATAAAATTCATTAACTGTTCATCGCTCATGCCATCTGCAATCATATCTTTTCCTTGTTCATGTGCCCATTCTTCAATTAACTTATCCGCTCTATGTCTGGTTTTGCATTCTTTGCAATCAATTAATGGGTCAGAAAAATTACCAACATGACCAGATGCCACCCATACTTCTGGATTCATTAAGATTGCTGCATCTAAACCCACATTATATTTACTCTCTTGAATAAATTTCTTTCTCCATGCATTTTTAATATTATTTTTAAGCTCTACGCCTAGTGGTCCATAGTCCCAGGTATTGGCTAATCCTCCGTAAATCTCAGAACCCGGATAAACATATCCCCTGTTCTTACATAAACTCACTATTTTGTCCATTGTCAATTTTTCCATTCTATTTTTCATTCCTTCCAATTTATATTTTGAGAAATCTTTTGTTTTTCATTATTTATGTATACTAGTCTGTAAGTCCAACATGTAATTCTTCATCTGGTAAAAAGCTATCAATATATTCTTCATATTCAGCTAAAGTTTCTGCTTCACCCTCATAACTAGCTTGTACAACATCTCTTGCATCTCTAAGCATTGTAATAATCCCCATTGGTCCAAAAAATACATTGTAAATAATAATGGATATTAGAATTGCAATAATCGTTGCTATTACTAGTATCGGCAATGTTACACCATTTTGATTTCTCATTTTTTCACGTTCCTTTCTTGTGAGAGTCCACGCTAATAATATTATAATATTATTGCGTTTTTGTCAATGTATTCTATTACAGAAAGCAAAAGTTATCCACAGACATTATTCTACTTTTTCCTCTTCTTATTTCTCTTTTTATTTCTTTTGCGACATTATGTTACATTATTATTCCCTTTTTTTACCATTTAGATATCCACAGGCATGTGGATAATGTGGATAACTCTGTGAATAACTAGAAACAGTGGGTTGCATTTTTTAAGTTATCCACAAAAATATTTGAAATATTTTATGAAAACTATTTTTTTATTCTTTTTTAAATTTATTAAAGATATTATGTCGAATTCCAATTTGGGGACAGGCGTATTTCTATACTTTTTTCTAAATTAGGGACACACGTTAATAATTGTTTATACTAAAACTACTAACATGTGTCCCCATTTTATACTTTTTTCCACAAATACGCCTGTCCCCAAATTGGAAAATTGTTTAGCCAAATAAGCTCATTTGGTTGCTTTGGCTCATTCCTTTCAAACAACCAACTTTATCTAACAATTCGATAACCGATTTTCCGATTTTTGAACGGATTTTCATATCATCAATGGACATAAATTTTCCATCTTGTTTTGCTAAGTCTATTCCCTCTGCTGCTACGGTTCCTAAGCCTGGTATGCTGTTTAGAGGTGGACGTATTCCTTCTTCTTCCACAATAAATTTAGTTGCGTGCGATTTATATAAGTCAATTGGTAAGAAGTTTATTCCTCTTTCATACATTTCTAATACCAATTCCAAAATAGCATACATATTTTTATCTTTGGTCGTTGCACTATTTCCTGCCAAGTCTATTTCTTTCATTTTGTTTAGCACTCTTTCTTTTCCATAGCACATGATGTCACTGTCGAATTCGTCTGCTCTAATGGTAAAGTATGCAGCATAATAGGCTTTTGGCTGATGTACCTTAAACCATGCAATACGAAAAGCATTGGTAACATAAGCTGCTGCATGGGCTTTTGGGAACATGTATTTTATTTTTTCACAAGATTTGATATACCATTCTGGTACATTGTGTTCCCTCATGAGTGCCACAAACTCTGCCCATTTTTCTGGGTCTTTTAGAGCTTTTCCTTTACGAACTGTCTCCATAATTTTAAAAGCTTTATTCGGTGGAAGCCCCATTTTTATTAAGTAAATCATAATATCGTCACGGCAACAGATTGCCTCATTTAAGGTTACGGTTCCCTCATCAATTAAGGTTTGTGCATTTCCTAGCCACACATCAGTACCATGTGATAATCCAGAAATACAGATTAATTCGTCAAAGGTGGTAGGTTTAGTGTCTACTAGCATTCCCCTTACGAATTTTGTACCAAACTCTGGTATGCCATAGCTTCCTACCTTGCTTTTTATTTGCTCTGGTGTTACTCCTAAGGCATCTGTTGAACTAAAAATAGACATCGTTTCTTTATCATCCAAAGGTACTTTGGTTGGGTCTATTCCTGTAATATCATATAGCATTCTTATCATGGTAGGATCATCGTGTCCTAGAATATCTAGTTTTAACAAGTTCTGGTCGATGGAGTGGTAATCAAAATGGGTTGTAATAATGTCTGAGTTCGGGTCATCGGCTGGATGTTGTACTGGGCAAAATTCATAAATTTCTCTTCCCTTTGGTACAACAATAATTCCTCCTGGATGCTGACCAGTTGTTCTTTTGATTCCAGTACATCCTTGTGCTTGTCTTATTACCTCTGCATTATTTATTGGAATGCCCCTTTCCTCATAATATTTTTTCACATAGCCATAAGCCGTTTTATCTGCCACGGTACCAACTGTTCCTGCTTTAAAGGTAGTTCCTTTTCCAAAGATAACCTCGGTATAGCGGTGTGCTTTTGCTTGATATTCTCCAGAGAAGTTTAAGTCAATATCTGGCTCTTTATCTCCATTAAATCCAAGGAAAGTTTCGAAAGGAATATCAATTCCGTCTTTTACCATTTTAGTTCCGCATTTTGGACAGTCCTTATCTGGGAGATCGAATCCACAGGCATAGCCATAATCGGTAAAATCGGAATATTTACATTTTGGGCATCGGTAATGTGGTGGCAAAGAATTAACCTCTGTAATACCTGTCATATTTGCCACAAAGGAAGAACCAACCGAACCTCTGGAACCAACAATATAGCCATCTTCATTGGATTTCCATACTAGTTTTTGTGCAATAATGTACATGACGGAGAATCCATTTTTGATGATAGAATTTAATTCTTTGTCTAGTCTTTCTTGTACCAAATCTGGTAATGGGTCTCCATATAGTTCGTGTGCCTTGTTATAAGCAATGTCTTTAATAGTTTGCTCACAACCATCAATATGAGGCGGACATTTTTCTGGTGAAATTGGGCTTATTTTTTCGCACATATCTGCAATTTTATTGGTATTAGTTACTACCACTTCATAAGCTTTTTCTTCTCCCAAATATTCAAACTCTTTTAACATTTCTTCCGTCGTACGTAAATACAAAGGTGCTTGCTCGTCGGCATCATCATAACCTTGCCCTGCTTCTAAAATACGCCTATAGATTTCATCTTGTGGATCCATGAAATGTACATCACAAGTAGCAACTACTGGTTTTCCCATTTTGTCGCCTAGTTCCACAATTTTTTTATTAATATCTTCTAGTGCTTTGGTATCTGGTACTGTTCCATTCCTTACCATGAACATATTGTTTCCAATTGGTTGAATTTCTAAATAGTCATAATCTACTGCAATATCTTCTATTTCTTCATCTGTTTTTCCTGCTACAATAGCACGATATAATTCTCCTGCCTCACAAGCACTACCAAGGATTAATCCCTCCGAATATTTTTTGTAAATAGATTTTAAAATACGTGGTTTTTTATAAAAGTAGTCCAAATGAGAAAAAGAAATTAATTTATATAAGTTTTTTAATCCCACATAATTTTTCGCTAAAATAATAGCATGATAGGTTGGAAGTCTTCTAAAATCGGTATTCCCCGCACACAATTTATCAATATCTTCTATTTTTTTAGCTCCTTTTTCCTTTAGCATATCTAGCATCACTCGAAATACCTTTACAGTCGTATCCACATCATCTAAAGCACGGTGAGCAACTTCCACTTTGATACCTAAATTTTCTGCAATTACTCCTAATTTGTATTTTTTAAAATCTGGAAATAATTCTTTTGATAAACGTAAGGTGTCTAAATAGGTATTGTCCAACGTATAGCCTAATTGTGTGGCATTATATTTTAAAAATCCAATATCGAAATCTGCATTATGTGCTACTAAAATGGAATCTCCAATAAACTCCATCATTTTTGGAAATACCTTATCAATGGTTTCAGCATCTTTTACCATTTCATCAGTAATATTGGTTACTTCCACAACTCTTTGTGGAATTGGTTTTTCGGGATTTACAAAACAAGAAAACTCGTCTAGCACTTCTCCATTTTTTACTTTCATAATACCAATTTCAGTAATTTTCTCCGTACGGAAAGAAAATCCTGTTGTCTCTAAGTCAAGTACACAATAAGTGGCATCTTCCATATCTTGTCCTTTTTGGAAAGAAACCACTGCTGTTCTATCTGGTGCTAAATAAGCTTCTACACCATAGATTACTTTTAAATCTGGATTTTTTTCACAAAAATGATGGGCTTCTGGGAAAGCTTGTACCACACCATGGTCCGTAATCGCAATTGACTTCATGCCCCATTTTACTGCTCTTTTTAGTAAATCGGTAGCAGAAGTTACACCATCCATTTGACTCATTTGGGTATGCATATGAAGCTCTACTCTCTTCTCTTTTGCTTCATCCATTCTTGTTTGTTTCTTTAATCCCGTACTTTCAATAATCGTATTAGCAATAACTCCAAGTTCTTTAGCAAAAGGATCAAATTGTGCAGTACCTTCTAATTTAATTCCTTTTGCTCCTTTTAATTTTTTAATTAAATCTTTGGATTTATCTCCCTCTGAAAATACTTTACATGTTATCGTACTTGTTCCATCATACAAATCAAACATGACAAGCACTTTGCCACTTTTTAGTTCACGGGAATCAATATTTAAAATTTCACCATCTAATTGGACTTTGCCACTATCTACACTTAAGTCATTTACTTTTACTAATTGTTCTTTTAATTTTAAACTTCTTCCATAAATAAGTGGAGAGGCCTCTTGTTCTTTTTCTTGTGGAACTTCAATCGATACACTAACTTCTACCGGTGCAGAACCATTGCCACCATTTGTTCCCACTTTTTGTGCTTCTGGTGTTTTAGTTGCTCCTGTTTTGCCGTTTTGTGCTTGTCCTTTTTCTCCGCTCCCTTGTAGTAATCGCTTCTTCTGCCATTCTTTGTGCTTGCTCTATTGCCTCTCTCTCTAGTTGCATCGCATGCTCATGGTATAATCGGATGGCATCTTCTGAAATATTTTCTCTAAAATGTATTTGATAGTGTTCCCCATAAATATCTTCTATTATTTTTTCTAATGCCTTATCAAACCCTTTTGCCTCTAAAACTGCCTTTCCTTTCATTACCATATCTACTTCAATTTGATTATTTTCTATTTGAATAGTACTATTTCGTAAAAAAGCTTTGGTTAATGGGTGCTTATGTGCCATATAGCAAAGGATAGCGTCCCACTCTTCTTGAATATCTACAGTAATAGGACTTGTATATTCTACTTTAATATTAACTTCAAAAATATTAAAACGATTTTTTAGATATTTTTCAAACTGATAAATATCTTCTATTTGAATAAAGTCTTTTGCAATAAGAATGAGTTCTAGCTTGTTGGTCTTTTTAAATAAGTTAATGGATTTTATTTTTCCACTATTTAGGGAAAAACTGTTTGAATTATAATCTTTGAAAATTTCTTTGATTGTTTTTTCCATAAGTTCATCTCCTAATGTTTATTATATTTATGTGATAGATTATATATTTTTTATTTTTGTTTTGTCCTCCCAACTGCGTAACAGTCTGTAATAAAAATTACAAATTTAAACCATTAAGAAAAAACAAGTTTTTTCTTAATGCGTAATTTTTATACATACTGTAACTTGTCGGTCCCCACCCGCCGGACTAAAACAAAAAGAAAAAATATATAATCTATCTTAAACTGATAAAAAACACAAGCAATAATTCAATTAATAATTCTGCCAACGTCGTTGAATGCTACGTAAACAGACAGCGTTATTAGAACGAAAAAACCGAGCATTTGTAATTTTAGTTCAAAATCTTCTTTTAGCGGTTTTCTACGAATTGCTTCAATAAGATAAATTAGTATTTTCCCCCCATCGAGTGGTGGAAATGGAAGTAAATTGGTAACTCCTAAAGACATAGAAATTAATGCCATAATATAGAAAAAGTCAATTAAGCTGCTAGTTTGGGCTACTACTTCAGAGATTCCAATTGGTCCCATTAAGTTATCCACGGTAACGCCACCAGTAAAGAGAAGTTTAATGCTTTCTACCATTGCCATAATAAAGTTGCCAGTGGATAATATAGCAGTTCCTAAATTTCCTGTCATAATGGTAACAATAATAATGAATAACAAAATAGCAAATACGATATTAACTAGTCCACCAGCTGCTACAATAGCTATTTTTTTAGGAATGCTAGCCTTGCTAAAAGAACCTTCTTCTTCAGAACGTTCTTCTTCTCCTAGCATATTAACATAACCGCCTAGTGGTATTAGTCTAATGGAGTATTTTGTTTTTTCTGTTTCTTTACTCCATAACAAAGGTCCAAAACCAATGGCGAATTCATTTACTTTTATTTTGCATAAACGTGCCACTAGAAAGTGACCTGTTTCATGTATTAATACCAGAAAACCTAGTATTATAATAATTTTTAATGCAGTAATAATAATTCCCATATTCCTATTCCTTTATTTTAAATAATGCTTAATAAAAAATATGCAAATGGCAAAATGAATATGACACTATCAATCCTATCTAATATTCCTCCATGCCCTGGAATTAAGTTGCTAAAATCTTTTATCTCACAATATCTTTTTACGCTAGAAGCCGCTAAGTCACCAATTTGGCTAATAACACTTAAAAAGATAGCAATTCCTCCTATAAAGAAATAATCAATTCCTAGTCCCCATATAGAATTACAAATATAAGTATAAATTAAGCAAAGTAGTAAGGCTCCTACAATTCCAGCAGCACAGCCTTCGGTTGATTTGTTTGGACTGATTTCTGTAAATTTATGTTTTCCGAATTTCCTACCAATCAAATAAGCAAATATATCCGTACCCCATGCTGCAAAGAATACATACCAAATTAATATATGTCCATTTTCTAAATGATCGCGAATAAGTGGTACAAACATAAGAAAAAATACAATATAACAAACTCCAAGCATTGATATAGCAATATCATTAATATTATATTTCATGTTGGTAATGATGATTTGTGCAAAAAGCACTAATAAATTCATTAAAATAAGTAATGTAATTCCTGGTAATATATATTCACCTGGTATAAAAGGCATAAAGCATATTAGTAAGGCTGTCACATATCCAACCCAACGTATTGGGTTTGCTTTCCCTTGAAAAGCTTTATAAAATTCATGTAAGCTCATGATTGCCACAATACTAATAAATATATCTACTACATAGCTGTTTCCAAAGATAAGAATAAGCGCAAATATTGGAAACAGCACAATTCCCGATAAAAATCTTTTTATGTTCATTTTTTTCCCTTTCTTGCTTTCTCGTGTAATTTTGTATTTCCATTTTTTCAAATTAGCTGTAAACGCATTTTGATAATTTTTTACACACTTTTTAGTGTTATTTCCCGCCAAATTTTCTATTTCTCTTTTCAAATGTTTCTATCGCATCTAATAGGTCATCTTCCGTAAAGTCTGGCCAGTATTTATCGATAAATAAAAATTCTGTATAAGCTAATTGCCATAATAAGAAATTGCTGATTCTAAGCTCTCCCCCAGGTCTTATCAGTAAATCTGGCTCTGGTTCCCCTGCAGTATATAAATATTTGGATACTAATTCTTCATCTATTTCCTCTATTGCAATTTCGTTTTCTTTTACTTTTTGTGATATTTCTTTAACTGCTCTTACAATTTCGTCTCTTCCTCCATAATTAAAAGCAATATTTAAAGTAAGACCAGTATTATTTTCTGATTTTTTTTCTAGTTTACGAATGCTTTCTTGTAAGCTTTTATCTAAGTCGTCAATATTACCTAAAACTTTTATTTTGACATTCTGCAAACTTTCTCTATTTAAAAACTTGTCTAAATAATTGTTCAGCAAAATCATAAGAGCCCCAACCTCTTCCTTGGTTCTCTTCCAATTTTCAGTTGAGAAAGCATATACCGTCATGTACTTTAGTCCTATTTTATTTGCAAAAGAAGCAATTTTTTCCAAAGTCTCTGCTCCCGCCTTATGGCCTAATCTCGAATCCATTTTTTTCTCTTTTGCCCATCGTCTATTTCCATCCATGATAATGGCAATATGCTTTGGCATTAATTCTCTATCTAGTTCGTCTACTGTCATTTTTATTTTCCTTTCTAATAATGTATATGTCCTATATACTCATTACTTCTTTCTCTTTTTTCTCTAAAATCTCATCCACTTTTGCTACATAAGTATCTGTTAATTTTTGAATTTTATCTTCTGCCACTTTTAATTCATCCTCTGAAATCTCTGCATTTTTTTGCATTGTTTTAGCAGAATCAATGGCATCTCTACGAATACTTCTTACTGCCACCTTTGCTTCTTCTGCCATCTTGCGAATATCTTTCACAATTTCTTTTCTTCTTTCTTCGTTTAATTCTGGGAAAGTTAATCGAATTACTTTTCCATCATTATTTGGATTAATTCCAATATCTGATTTTAAAATTTCTTTTTCAATTTCTTTTAATACACTAGCATCCCATGGTTGAATTACAATCATTCTTGCCTCTGGAACAGAAATTCCAGCAACTTGATTAATTGGTGTTGGTGTTCCATAATAATCAATCATAATTTTATTTAAGATAGCAGGGTTTGCTCTTCCCGCTCTGATTTCTGCTAAATTCTCCTCAAATACACTAATTGTTTTTGTCATTTTCTCTTCAAATTTACTATAATCCATTTTTCTTTTCGCACAAGTAAACTCTTCTTGTGCACTCCTTTCTTTTTTCTAATTTTTGTCTACTTCTACCATTTAACTAATTAAAGTGCCAACTTTTTCGCCCTTTACAATTTTAATAATATTTTCTGGCTTTGCTATTTCAAACACAATTAATTTAATATTATTGTCTCTGCAAAGCGATATTGCTGTTCCATCCATTACTTTTAAGTTATCACTTAAGATATCTAAATAGGAAATTTCATCGTATTTCACTGCATTTTGATCTACTTTTGGGTCTGCCGAATAAACACCATCAATAGTCTTCCCTACTAAAATTACTTCGGCATCAATTTCTGCTGCTCTTAATGCAGCTGCAGTATCTGTTGTAAAATATGGGTTTCCTGTTCCACATCCAAAAATAACAACTCTTCCTTTTTCTAAATGCCTTACAGCTCTTCTTTTTATGTATGGCTCCGCTACCTCTCGCATTTCAATAGCAGTTTGAAGCCTTGTATACACTCCTTTCTCTTCTAGTGCATTTTGAAGTGCAAGCCCATTCATCGTAGTAGCAAGCATTCCCATATAGTCTGATGTCGTTCTTTCCATGTTCTTTTTAGCACCTCTCCAAAAGTTTCCTCCTCCTACGACAATTGCCACTTCTGTTTTCATTTTTACTAATTCTTTTATTTGTTCACAAATAGCATCTACAGTATCGGCATCAATTCCCATTTTGTTAGGTCCAGCCAATGCTTCGCCACTTAGCTTTAGTAATATTCTTTTGTACTTATTTTCTGGCACTTTTTAACACTCTCCTTACTTGGTATTTTCACTGCTCATTATTCTATCATATATTGAAACATTTTTGCATCCTTTTTTTAAAATTTCTTAAGGTTTTTTTAATTTTTTTCGTCATATTTTTTTCTTTTTCGTTCATAATAAATAAAGAGAATCGAAAGAAGAATAAGAAAGGACGCTGTTTTGCATGAATCAAATTTTGGGTAATGAAAAAAATAGCTTGGGTGGCGAATTCATTTCAAAAAATCAAGCAACGAATAAAAAAATAGAAAATGAAAATACAAAATATAAAATTTTATTTACCATTTTTTCTAGTATTGCTTTTTTAGCTATTATTATTTTAGTAATGAATATTTATCATGACAGCCAAAACGCCATCGTTTCCAAAAAGCTTACAGACTCCTATTCTATTTCTACTCTATATGCAAATACTGCCGAATACTCTGCAGAAGTGCAAGAACAAAAACAAGCAGTTGAAAATCCTTTTGTTATTGGCATTATTAAAATAGACAAAATTAATTTAAATTATTCTATTTTGTCTATTAGCAGTGATGAATTATTAGATATTTCTGTGTGTCGCTTTGCTGGTCCCATGCCAAATGAGGTTGGAAACTTATGTATTGCAGGGCATAATTATGTAGATTATAAATTTTTTAGTCGATTAAATGAATTGGATATTGGAGATACGATTAAAATTTACGATTTATCGGGAAACTTTGTTACTTACGAAATTTATGAGACTTATGAAACGAAAGCAGACGATACTTCCTGCACTTTTCAAGATACCAACAATGCAAGGATCGTAACCCTTATTACTTGTAATAATGTAACTGGAAAACGATTAGTATTACATGCAAAAGAAATACCCTAATTGCTTAAGGTATTTCTTTCTTTATTCTTATTCTTTATAATCTCTAATTTTTTTATACGCATAAACTGCTGAAATTGCACATACTACAATGAAAAACATTACTGTAATATCTTCCGTAACACCTGTTTGAGGAAGATCATTTCCCGATGTTTCTGCAGTATTATTGCTACTAGGTTGTACAATGGAGCCTCCATTTGCTGTATTTGTTGTTCTGTTTGTGTTAATATTTGGTATTGTATTAGTGGTTGTGTTTGTAGTTGTATTTGTTGTAGTGTTAACTACTCGGTTTTGATTTAAAAGGTTGGAAACATCAATTGGGTCATCCGTTGCACTAACTTGTACACATATTCCTACTAATAATAAAGCAATTACCAATACTGCTACTACTTTTTTTAAATTAAACATATCTTACCTCTCCTTCTTCTTTCGATATATTTACTATTATTATTTATTATTTTCCGTATTTTATACATCAATAATAAAACTCACATTAATATTGTACTATTTTTTAAATACGTCGTCAAGTTTTTTTCTACAATTTATAACAATTTTTTTATACATTAAAACGGAACAATACAATATCGCCCTCTTGCATAATATAGTCTTTTCCTTCTGACCTTACTAATCCTTTTTCTTTTGCAGCATTCATGCTACCCTCTTTTATTAAATCGTCATAAGACACAATTTCTGCTCGAATAAATCCTCTTTCAATGTCACTATGAATTTTACCAGCTGCTTGAGGTGCTTTTGTTCCCTTTTTGATGGTCCAAGCTCTTACTTCTGGTTCTCCTGCTGTTAAGAAAGACATTAGGCCTAGCAATTCGTAACTTGCTTTAATTACTTTGTCTAATCCAGATTCCGTTAACCCTAGCGCTTCTAGCATTTCTTGTTTATCTTCTCCCTCTAAGCTTGCTAGTTCTTCCTCTATTTTTACACAAAGCGGAATTACTTCTGCCTTTTCTTGTTTAGCATAAGCCACTACTTCCTTTACTTTGTCGTCTTCTAATGGATTTGCCAATTGTTCTTCTGATACATTTGCAATATATAAAATTGGTTTCATAGTTAATAGAAATGTATCTTTTAAAACTTCTTGTTCCTCTTCGTTTAAATCAACTGTTCTTGCTGATTTTCCACTTTCTAGTGTTTGCTTTATTTTTTCAAAAACATCTAATTCTAATTGATATTTTTTATCTGCTTTTATTTTTTTCTTTGCATTTTCTATTTTTTTATCCACCGTTTCGATATCTGCAAAAATGAGCTCTAAGTTGATTGTCTCAATATCTCTATTAGGTGCTATACTTCCATCCACATGTACAATGTTTGTGTCTTCGAAGCATCTTACGACCTCGCAAATAGCATCCACCTCACGAATGTGAGAAAGAAACTTGTTTCCTAGTCCTTCTCCCTTGCTTGCTCCTTTTACAAGACCTGCAATATCCACAAATTCAATTACCGCATGTGTTGTTTTTTTCGCATGATACATCTCAGTTAGTACCTCTAGTCTTTCATCTGGTACTGGAACAACACCAATATTTGGTTCTATAGTACAAAATGGATAATTTGCGCACTCTGCCCCTGCATTCGTAATAGCATTAAATAATGTACTTTTTCCTACATTTGGTAGTCCGACAATTCCTATTTTCACTTTTTAATGATCTCCTTTCTACCTCTGTTTTAATATTACTTTTTCATCCTAGTTTGTTGCAATAATTTCATTACTCGTAATATCGTTGATTACATCGTTAATTACAACATCATTGATAACATCATTAATAACGTCATTGACAATGTCATTGACAACATCGTTTACCAATACATTTCCTCCATCTACTTCATTGGTATTTGGATTTTCTTCTGGTTTTTCTTCTTCCTCCGAATCTCCTTTACTATCTTCTTTTCCTGGATCTTCCTTACCAGGTTCTTCTTTCTTTGCTTTATTTTTTTCTTCTTCTAATTCTTTTAAATATTCTGGCCAAGGATTATTTTTATCTGGATCAGTTGGGTCCCATCCTCTTACATCACTTGGAGCATCCGAAATTTTCATAGTAGATGGTTTTCCTAATGGTCCTGGATTGGAGCTAGCATAAAATTCTACTTGGGTTCCTATAGGACAATTATCATAAATCCATTTAGCATCTTTTACTGTCAAACGTACACATCCCATTGAAACTCTTTTTCCTAACTGATCATATGCCCAATATTCCAAGGAAGATTTGTCTCCTTTTTCTAAATATGGCACCGAATGGAATAAAATGTCTCCACATATCCAAGTAGAATATTGGCCATAAACATTTCCCATAAGTCCCCACCAGTTGCCTTTGCCTAGCGTTCTATACACTCCCGAAGTTGGCGTATAGGTTCCTGTAGAGCAAACCATTGCTTTTACTGGATTTGTGTATTTTCCATTTGCATCTTTAGTATACACCGTAACTACTTGAGCTCCATAATTTACTTTTATATAATATTTATCTGCTGCATCTGAAATTTTTTTCTCTTCTTTTAATTTTTCAAATTCCTCCTCATTTTTCTTTTGGGTTTCCTCGACATCAATTACGGAATTTGTCATTAATTCATTAGTAACGCCTTGTGCTTCTGTATTTGTTAATACATTGCTAGTTCCTTCTGCCATTCTAAGGCTAGCATTTACTTCCGCTAATTTAGAATAAGAGATATACTCATTTGCCCCAATGGTAATTGCAAAAGTAACTACCATCACTCCCAAAATAATATAAGCGGCAATTTCATCTTTTATATTTTGTTTTAGCATTTGTAAAAATTTTTCCATAATTTTCCCCTTTTTCTTCCAATAATTAAGAGCTCTATTTTTACAAATAAAGCTCTTGTTGGTATTTGGAGCTTCCAGACGGAATCGAACCGTCGACCCCAGCCTTACCATGGCTGTGCTCTACCTACTGAGCTATAGAAGCACTTATTCCTGTAGTAAGCCTTTTATAGCTTTTTTGCGTATACGTTGTATCGCATTGTCAATAGATTTTACAGGCGTATCTAAATCTTCTGCTATTTTAACATAACTTTCGCCATTAATGTACTTGTTTAATACTTTTTTTTCAAAATCACTTAATGATTTATCAATTGTATCTTCGATTTTTTGATAATATTCCTTTTTGGTAATCATATCCAAAGGATCTTCCATTAAAGTGGCATCGAATACATCAATCAAAGCAGTATCGCTATTGCTTTCGTCTTCGTCATAAGCAGAAATGTTTAAAGATAAATAGGAATTTAATGGTGCATGTTTTTGGCGGTTGGAAGTTTTAATCGCTGTTATTAACTGTCTTTCAATACACATGTTGGCAAAACTCTTAAATGAATTCTTCATTTCCGGTTTATAGCTTTTTATTGCTTTAAATAAACCGATTAATCCTTCTTGTACAATATCATCATGTTCTGCCCCAACAATAAAGTATTTGCTTACTTTAATGTTAACTAATTCTTTATAGCGATTCATTAAATAATCAAAAGCAAGTTTATCACCAGATTTAATTATTTCGATTAATTCTTCATCCGTCTTATTGTCGTAATCTTTATTCATTGCGTAAAAAACATTTGCATTATTCATTTCTATAAAGATACCTCCTGCTGTTTCCTATGTTCTCTATTATATTTCAGATATTGGTTTTAGTCAATAGAATTTTTGATTTTTTTTGAAATTTGTGTTATCATTGGAGTACAATTATGGCACAGAATGGATATACTTATTGATGAACTGTGAACTACACTTATTACAGGAGGAAATAAAATGGCTTACGATGGTTTCGCTAATTACACAATTGTACAGGAATTAAAAAACAAACTAGTAAATGGTAAAATAGATAAAATTTATGAACCCAATTTTGATGAAATTATTTTGGGAATTTATGCAAATGGTACCAAATATGCACTTGATTTGGTTACCAATTCTCAATGCTATAGAGCAAGCTTAACAACCCATGCTAAACCGAATCCCAACCAGGCTCCTAATTTTTGTATGACCTTACGAAAATATTTACTCGGAACCCATATTACAAAAATAGAGACAAAGCATTTAGAAAGAATTATTTTTATTGAACTAGAAGGCTTTAACAAATCCAAAGATTTTTCAAGCAAGACTTTGGTCATTGAGCTGATGGGAAAATACAGTAACATTCTATTAGTAGACAATGAGGGAAAAATTATTGACTCTTTAAAACACTTTTCCACTGCCTCTGGGGGAATGCGCGATATTTATTCTGGCGCTACTTATAGGCTACCTCCCTCTGATAAACTGGATTTTATGGAAATAGCAAATCAAGAAGAATGGTATCAAGTTTTGCAAAATCATTCTCACCGAATGCAAAACACAAGTCTTAGTGCCGTCATCAGTTCCGTTTTTACAGGTATTAGTAAGCGTTCTATTTTATATTTTGAAAAAAGCTTACATTTAACAGATGAAATTACCGAAAAAAATTGCGATTTTCTATTCGCTTATCTTACACAAATGTTAGCACAAAATCAAAATGTAATTGGAGTTCCTTTCGAAAATGACTATGCCTTACAATGGATGGCAAGCTCTAAAGAAAACAGCTTGCAATTCAATTTCTTTTTAGACGATTATTATACCCAAAAAGAAAACGATACTACTTTTAAAGTATACCGCGACAACCTTTTAAAGTTAATCTTGAATAAATTAAAAAAGCTCCAAAGCAAGTTAGATGCCATACTAGCCAAGGCACAAGAATGTAAAGAAGCCGAACAATACCAGTTGTACGGCGAACTTATTACTTCCAACTTATATCGCATTCCAGATTATCATACAGATTCGCTTACCTTGGAAAACTATTATAATGACAACCAACCAGTCACAATCGCCTTGGACCCAAGCATTTCACCCTCTGCAAATGCAAAGAAGTTTTTTAAAAAATACAAGAAATTAAAAAATGCCAAGGAATTTGTGGATGCTCAAAAAGTAAGTCTCTTAAATGATATTTCTTATTTGGAGAGTATCGTCTATGAAATTGGTACCGCTACTACAATAGCAGATGTAGATGAAATTTATAGTGAGATTCAAGAATCCGAAATTAAAATACGAAAGGACAGCAAAAATAAGGATTCCTCTAAAAGTAAGACTAAGTTAAAGAACAATAAGAAAGGATTTGCAAAAGTAGGCGAGCCTTTTCGTTTTACCGTGGACGGCTTTACCGTTTTTGTTGGAAAAAACAATAAGCAAAATGATTACTTAACAACGAAACTTGCCAACAAAGAAGATATTTGGTTTCATGTCAAAGATTTTCATGGAAGCCATGTTATTTTACGAACGGAAAATAACATTCCTAGTCAAGAGACGATAAATAAATGTGCTAAACTTGCGAAAGAACATAGTAAGGCAGTGGATTCTTCCAATGTTCCAGTAGATTATACTTATGTGAAATATGTCAAAAAGCCCTCTGGTAGTAAACCCGGAATGGTAATTTATACAAATAATAAGACGGTAAATGTGTAAAATTTCCTTTTCTATCAAAAACGTAAAAATTTCTTGCTCTATTTTATCATGAAATTTTTCTATTTCTAGAACATCCTCTTTCATTATAATCATCCATGGGTAGAACCCGTGGTTTACCCTTGAAGTTATAAAATCCCCTCACAAAGTGTGAGGGGAAATTTTCTCTTCAGTCGAAGAGAAGATGCCTTGGTTAAGCGATGAACTTAATCTTGTCTGGGTTCAAATCCAAGAGTTCCGAAAGTGTCTTCCGGAGTTCACGCTGTTTGTCGAACCCTACCCGTTCCTTGAAGGTAATCTCGATTGTCCCACAAGAATCCCGAATCTCGTCCACGTAATTGTGGGGAGCGAAAACTTGAATGGCTTCGGTAATTTCCTTCTTCATGTTTTCCAGTTTGTTCATCATGGTTCTCAACCTCCATAAGTTAGTATACTAATAATTATACCACAATTACTTATGAAAGTCAAAATTTTGTCCTTTACATAGCTTCTTCATATAATTTTATAAAGTCTTCTCTTGTAACTTCTCTTGGGTTTCCTGGTTTGCATGGGTCTTCCATTGCTTTATCAGCAAGCATTGGTATGTCTTCTTGCTTTCCACCAACTTCACCTACAGTTTGAGTTATTCCAACTCTTTCTGATAAATCTTTTATTTTCTCGCAGAAAGTTTTAATAACTTCTTCTTTTGTGAATTTCGTTGCATCTGTATGGAAAGCCTGTGTTAAAATTTCTCTATATTCCTCATAGCTTGTTTCTCCATTGAATTTCATAACTGTTGGAAGAAGTATAGCATTTGCTAAACCATGAGGTGTATCATATACAGCACCTAATTGGTGTGCCATAGAATGCACTATACCAAGTCCAACATTTGAAAATGCCATACCTGCTATATATTGGCCAAGCCCCATATTATTTATTGCTTCTTGGTCTTTTTCATTTACAGCTTTCTCTAGGTTATCATATATTAATTGAATAGCTTTCATAGAAAACATTTGAGACATTGTATTTCTATTTTTTGTTATATAGCCTTCTATTGCATGTGTTAAAGCATCCATTCCCGTTGATGCAGCTATTGATTTTGGCATAGAAGCCATAAGCTCTGTATCCACAATTGCTATTATT
>CALXKT010000004.1 GCA_944388985.1 uncultured Clostridia bacterium
GCACAAGAATGCATCGACTTCATTGTAAATAGTGCCAACGAACATGGACTTATCGGAGAACAAATCGACAACAACACTATGCAACCTAGTTGGGTAGTCGGCCTTGCCTGGGCCCACGCCATGTTCCTCCTCTCGGTGTAATTTGGGGACAGGCGTTTTTCTCCACTTTTTTCCAATTTAGGGACAGGCCTTTCGAAAAATAAAAAATAGGTTACATTATTTTAAAAAATGAAAAAAGACTGATAGTGATTTGTAACTATAAAAGCAATAAATTGTAAATATTTAGTGAAAACTATAGCAAAAAATAAAAAAATATGCTATAGTTTATTTGTTAAGGAAATGCTAGCGGGGGGCATAGCATACACTAACAAATTTCATTAAAGAAAGGTGGATTGCGATGCCCCGCATATCTAGAGAAAATTCAAAAGCAATAACGAAAACTTATCACATTTTATTAAGAGGTATTAATAAGCAAGATATTTTTTTGGATAATCAAGATAAGTCAAAATTTTTAAAGGAAATAAAAGAAACGAAACAGGAATTTGGCTGTGCAGTATATGCTTATGTAATCATGAACAACCATATACATATTGTTCTTTTTGATCAAAATGATAATATTTCTAACATAGTACATAAGTGGTGCACAAAATATGGTCTGTATTTTAATAAAAAATACAACAGAGTAGGACATGTATTTCAAAATCGATTTAAAAGTATCTGTGTTGATACAGAAGAATATTTAAAAAAACTTGTTCGATACATTCATAGAAATCCAGAAAAAGATGGAATTTGTAAAATGGAAAAATACCCTTGGAGTAGCTACAGAGAATATATTTATAAAGAAAATTTAGTAGATACAAATTTGGTATTAAAGTTATTTGACGAAGATAAAGAAAGAGCAAAGAACTTGTATATTGAATTCTGCGAGGGAGCAGAGGATAAGTACTCTGATGCTGAATTTGAATTAGAAAACAACTTAAATGATGAAGAAGCGTTAGATTGTATTAAACGAATTTTAAAAGTAGAAATAAACACAATTTTAAACTGCAATCTAAAAAAAAGAGATGAATATATATATGCAATGACGAAAATAAAAGGAATTCGCGTTAAGCAGATTATTAGGAATAGGAGAATCTGCAATCTATAAGGTTATAAATAAAGAAAGAAAGGACTCTAAGGAAAAGGGATAAGGGTTGTCCCTATTTTGGAAAAAAGTGGAGAAAAACGCCTGTCCCCAAACTGGAAAAGAGGAAAATAAAAATGGCAAAGGCAAAGACAATTTTTGTGTGTAGTAATTGTGGATATGAGTCTGCAAAGTGGCTTGGAAAGTGTCCTGCGTGCAATGAGTGGAATACTTTTTATGAGGAAAAAGTGGTAAATTCTTCTGCTGGCGTGGGTTCGAGTAACGGGAATCGAACGAAAAGTGTCCCAAAAAAATTGAAAGAAGTAGCAGGTTTAGAAACAGCAAGAACAAGTACTGGAATTGGTGAATTAGATAGAGTATTAGGAGGAGGTCTTGTAAAGGGCTCCTTAGTGTTAGTTGGTGGAGAGCCGGGAATTGGAAAATCCACGCTTATTTTACAGCTTTGTGATAAAGTACAGGGAGACGGAAAAGTACTTTATATCTCGGGAGAGGAATCGGCTGAGCAAGTAAAAATCAGAGCAGATCGCTTAGGCATCAACAATGATGATATTATGTTTTTGGGAGAAACCAATATTGATAATATTCAAGAAGCGATTCTCTCCATTCAGCCAAAGCTAGTTATTGTGGATTCCATTCAGACGATGTATTCGGAAGAGATTTCTTCCGCTGCAGGTACGGTGAGTCAAGTAAGAGAAATTACAGCAAGAATTATGCGTATGTGCAAAGACAATGGAATAACGACTATCATTATAGGACATGTTACCAAAGACGGAAATATCGCAGGACCAAGAGTGCTAGAGCACATGGTGGATACAGTATTGTATATTGAGGGAGAACGCTATTTTTCTTATCGTATTTTAAGAAGCGTCAAAAACCGTTTTGGGTCTACCAATGAAGTGGGTATGTTCGAAATGAAAAATGAGGGTATGGTGGAAATTACAAATCCATCTTCTATTCTCATTTCAGACCGAAAGGATAATCCAGCAGGCTCAGTAATTGTGGCAAGCATTGAGGGAACAAGACCATTATTAGTGGAGCTACAAGCATTGACGACACCTAGTGTTTTTGGAATTCCAAAAAGAACAGCCAATGGAATTGATTATAATCGATTAGCTGTATTAATTGCAGTATTGGAAAAAAGAGCGGGATTAGCATTAGGCGGACAAGATGTCTATTTAAATGTTGTTAGTGGTATTAAGATTGCGGAACCTGCCATTGATTTAGGAGTTGTGCTAGCATGCACATCGAGCTATAAAAATGTTAGTATCCCGCAAAATGTCGTAGCAATAGGAGAAGTTGGCTTAACGGGAGAAGTAAGGGCAGTTAACATGATAGAAAAAAGAATTAAAGAAGCGGAAAAATTAGGCTTTCAGAAATGCATCATACCCGAAAGTAATAAAAAACTATTGAAAGATAACTTTAAGTTAGATATAATAGGCGTGAAGAATATCAATGAGGCTATACGAAATTTGCAATTGAAAAATTAGATTTAGATAATACATGGAGTAAAAGAAAAAGGATAGGTGAAAAATGTTTGATAGTTATATGAGTATCAAACGAATAATGTCTTAACTTCATAAGCAAAAGTAAGGTTGTCCCTATTTTGGAAAAAAGTGAAGAAAAACGCCTGTCCCCAAATTACACCGAGAGGAGAAGAGAGAAGATGGCTGATGGAATTGAAGAGGTTTTGAAACAAATTGCGCCAGGAACCCAAATAAGAAATGGGCTAGAAAATATTTTAAATGCGAAAACAGGAGCACTTATTGCAATTGCGGATAGTGAGCAAGTATTAGAGTTGGTAGATGGTGGCTTTAAGCTAGATGTGGATTTTACACCTGCTAGGCTATATGAGCTTGCAAAGATGGATGGAGCTATTATTCTAAGTCCGGATTTTAAGAAAATTTTATATGCTAACACTCAACTAATTCCTTCTCCCGATATTCTAACGAATGAAACGGGAACAAGGCATAGGACAGCAGAACGTACCGCAAAGCAAACAGGGGCTTTGGTAATTAGTATTTCACAAAGAAGAGGTATTATTACGCTATTTAGAGGTAATGACAGATATGTGTTAAAAGATTCAGCAGATGTTATTTCAAAGGCAAATCAAGCTTTGCAAATTGTGGAAAAATATAAGAAAGTATTTGACAATAAAATTAATATTCTAAATGAATATGAGTTTAATGATATCGTTACCTTAGAAAATGTAATTACGGCTATTCAAAGGGCAGAAATGGTAATGAAGATTGCAGAAGAAGTAACAAAAGCAATTGATGAGTTAGGAGAAGAAGGTCGTCTGCTTGAAATGCAGTTAGATGAAACCGTAGGAGATTTAGAAAAAGAAGAGTCATTAATTATAAAAGATTATATTGCGCCAGGAAAAAAGAGAACCGCTGAAAAAATAATGGAAGAACTTAAAAAGATAGAATACGAAAATTTATTAAAAGCAGATAAAATTGCTAATTTATTGGGATATGGAGATTTTGATAATTATGATGAAGTTGGTGTTTATACCAGAGGTTATCGTATTTTAAGCAAAATACCAAGAATGCCAAGTAATATTGTAGAAAATTTAGTAAAGTCTTTTAAATCCTTTCAACACATTTTGGTGGCAGACATTAAACGCCTTGACGAAGTTGACGGAATTGGCGAAGTAAGGGCGAGAACTATTAAGCAATCGCTAAAAAGAATGCAAGAGCAATTCGTTTTCGACAATTTAATGGCTTGAAACAAGGGAACACACAATCCGTTTCAATTCACAGTTAATGATAAAATTTTATTAAGTTATATTTTAAAACAACTCACACAACAAATAATTCAAAAATAATTGTATTTTAAAAATGAATATGATAAAATACTTATCGAAAATCAATTAGAAACTATTATAAAAAAGTCACAACAGTTTTCTAACCAGATTAAAGCTTAAAATATATAATTCACTATCAAGGTTTATGGGTACCTTTTAAAAACCTAAATATATTATACAAGGAATGAAATGAAAAATGAAAAAGAACGTTATGAGAATATTATTAATACTAGGAATTTTACTTGTTATTGCAGGAATTGTATGGGTAAGCTATACCATTTATCAAAAAGCAACAGTCAATATAGCAAATCCAGTAGCAACAATTGAGGTAGAAAATTATGGAACGATAAAAGTAGAGCTCTATCCAGATAAAGCGCCAAACACAGTAGCTAATTTTATTCGCCTAGCCAACAGAGGGTTTTACAATGGTTCTACATTCCATAGAACAATGCCAGACTTTGTAATCCAAGGAGGGGCAAAAGGAGGAGACACTTTAGCGAATACGACGCTTAGCGATATTTATGATTTAGAAGATGTATTAGAAGATAAAAATACCTTTGAGTATTTATTAAATGAATTCTATGATGGAGAATTCTCAGTAGGGGACTCTAGTAGTGAAACTATTTCTTCTTATGCAGAAATGCGCGATTGGATTGAGGAATCAGAAGAAAATAGAAGCGATTTGGATGATTTCTTAAATGTAGAGTATACAATTCCAGGAGAGTTTATTGCAAATGGATATAATGACAATAACGTAAAACATGAACAAGGCGTTATTTCTATGGCAAGAAGTGATTATAGCTATTATGGTTATACAACAGAAGGATATAATTCCGCAAATTGCCAATTTTTCATTACAAGTGCCGACAGTAGTTCTTTAGATGGAGCTTATGCAGCTTTTGGTAAAGTGACAGAAGGAATGGATGTTGTAGAAAAAATTGCAAATGTGGAAGTATACTATAGAGAAGATGAAGTAGATGAGGAATTTGAAGTGCCAGAGGATGAAGACGGAAATCAAATTCAATCCGATACTCCAGTAGAGCAACCTGTAATAACTAGTGTTTCTGTAGAAACCTATGGAGTAGATTATGGAATTCCACAAGTACTACAAGCTTTTGATATATCATCATTGTTTATGAATCAATATCTACAATAGGTTGCAACCAGAGTTGATAAAGCAGGTATGTATCTCAAATTTTTAAACCATATCTACTAGATAGAGTTCAGAGATAAAAATAGAGCAAAGTTAGATTAGTAGGAGGAAAGGACAAAATGGAGAAAAAGCAAAAAATAAAACGTGATGTTGGAAAAATCGTAATTAAAATCGTTGCTGCAGTATTAGCTTTATTAATGGTACTTGCAGTAGCAGGAACCCTTATTTATTATCTAATTCCAGCGTAAGAATTAGCACATATTTTACTTAGATAACAGCACAACGATTGGTAGCACGGCTCAATAAATAAAAATAACATTTTAAACAAATAAAAAATAAACTATTAATAAACTCAGAAAAATATAAAAACACAAAAATAATAAAAAAGAGGAAAAAGAAATGGATGTATTTTCATTAAATAAAGAAGATCTTTGGACCAGTATAACAGGTTATATTACCGATATTTCAACAAATCCTTTCAGACTCATTATCTTTATTTTAGATATTGTAATCGTAGCTTATATTGCCTATAAATTTATTAAATCCGCTAGAAATTCAAGGGTTTGGCAACTGCTAAAAGGAATTGTACTAATCATTTTTATAACCATATTAAGCTCTATTTTAGGACTAAGAATTTTAAATTGGTTTTTAACCATCTTTACAACATATGGAGTAATTGCGTTAATTGTTATTTTTCAACCAGAATTAAGAAGAATGTTAGAACAATTAGGAACGAATAAGTTTACAAAATTCTTTGGAATGGGACTAGAGAAAAATTTAGAAACCAAAACCAAAGAAGATATTTATAAAATTGTAATTGCTGCAAAAGAATTATCAAACACCAAAACGGGAGGATTAATTGTTTTGGAGAGAGACATTCAATTAAAAGACATTATGGATACAGGTGTCAAAATAGATGCCGATGTCTCCCCACAATTAATTGTAAACTTATTTGTGCCAAAAACACCTTTACATGATGGAGCAATTATCATTAGTCATAATAAAATTGCAGCAGCAGCATGCATTTTGCCACTTTCTGATGATAAGCAAATTACCAAGGGATTGGGAACAAGGCACAGAGCAGCATTAGGGATTTCTAGAGAGACAGATGCTATTGCAATTGTTATTTCAGAGGAAACAGGGAAAATTTCTATTGCAAAAGACGGAGTCTTAATTGCAGATTTGAAAGAAGAAGCTTTAAAAAACATTTTAATGAAAAATATTGTCGTAAAACAATTTGGAAAAGAAAATCAAAAAGAGCATCAACCATCTTTTTTCAAAAAGTTAGAAAAGAAGAAAAAGGTAGTTAATAATGAAAATGCAAACAAAACAAACAATAACAAAGAAGAATAGGCGAGTTATAACTAAAATGTTAGAAAAAAACATTACAGATGAGATAAAAAGCACCAAGAACAATAAATAATAAAAAGTAGGTATGCAAATGAGAAATATAAAACTAACCATAGAATATGATGGAAAAGATTTTCATGGGTGGCAAAAACAACCGAATCGACTAAATATACAAGGAGAAATAGAAAGAGCCATTGAACAAGTGACCGGTGAAAAAGTAGACCTTATTGCTTCTGGAAGAACTGATGCAGGAGTACATGCCTTAGCACAAGTAGCAAATTTTAAAACCAACTCAGATATGCCAATCGAAAAAATTCCAATAGCCATTAATTCACAAGTAAGAAGATCCATTCGCATTCAGAATGCAGAAGAGGTAGACGAAAAATTCCATAGCCGTCTTTCTTGCAAAAGAAAAACATATCGCTATGTCATCAATAATTCAAAATACGGTAGTGCCATCTATCGAAACCTTTGTTATCACTTACCAATGAAACTAAACGTAGAAGAAATGAAAAAAGCAATTTCCTATTTTGTAGGAGAACATGATTTTAAAGCTTTTAAATCTAGTGGCACAAGCAGTAAAAGCAGTGTTCGAACTATTTACCAAGCACAAATTATAACCGAAGGAGAAAATATAGCCATTGATTTAACAGGAAATGGATTTTTGTATAATATGGTAAGAATTATTTCGGGAACTTTAGTGGAGGTGGGATTAGGAAAAATAAAACCAGAAGAAATTCCGGAAATTATAGAAAGCAAAGATAGAAGCCGCGCAGGAAAAACACTTCCACCACAGGGGCTAATGTTAATTAACGTAGAGTACTAGAAATATCCTCCTATTGCATAAGCGGTGTAGAAAAAGTGTAACAAATAAGAACAGGTGAACATAAACTATACAAAAAGGAATATACTTGTTAAAGGAGAATGAATATGAACACCTTATTATTATTTTTTGCGTTACCAATAGCTACCATTTTACTATCCATAGTTCTACAAAAAATATTAAAATGCCCAGCATTAGTAGCCATCACCTTTTTTGCTATTTATTTAATCGTGGCGTTTGCTGTATTTAATTCCAGCTTTTTAATATTTGCTATTATATATACTATATTAGCGTATATCACAGCAGTAATTACTAGATTAATTTGTAACATAAGAGAAAGAATTAGAAACTGCAATCCAAACTTCTGCAATAGTGCAAATATTGCAAATGCAGTAAGCAACTTAAATAATACTAATATAAATAGAAACATAGATACTTGTAATAATACAAACGAAAACAATAATGAAAGTAACAACCAAGCTAGATTTACAGTAACAACTAATCAAGCTAATCCAGTTTTCTTTCTTACAAGCAGAAACAATGTAAGAAGAAATAACTGCTGTTGCAACCGAAGATGAAACAAAAAAGAGAAATGTTACAGAAATATTACAATAATATTAAGTTTTTGTTACAAGAACGATAATATTATTGTTTTTTTTTTAATAATGTTGTAAAATAGAATATGAAATAATAATTTGTCAAAAAAATAAGGAGGAATATATTATGGCAATGAATCCAATGCAAAGAAAAGCAAATAATTCTTTTTTACTAGGAATTTTAATTACTCTATTGATTACAGGTACAATAATAGGGTTTTTAATTTATCAAGTAATGAATTTAAATAGACAAATGGAAGAACAGCAAGCTACTCTAACAACGGTCTATGTATTAAAATCAAATGTACAATCTGGAGAAATTATAACTAATGATTTATTTACAACAATGCAAGTGTTTTCAAATACAGTACCAGCGAATGCTGTAGGAACTAATATTAGTACATTAAGTGCTTATTTCTTAGCAGATGAACAAGGAAATCAAGCTTATACAGGATACAAATTAAGAGATCCAAACAACATTTTAACCAATATTGCAGATGGTTATCAGGATGGATATAAAATTCTTTCTGAAAACGACTACAATGCCATTAGTGATGCAGACAAAGCACTTTTAACTGACGTAACAACAGCACAATATATTGTGCGCATGAATGGAGAAAACAGCGAAAACTGTGAAATACAATATGATGATAATGTGGACGGTTATTACATCTATGTACCAGAAGGCGGTACTTATGTAAAAGAAATGTTGGAAACCATGCCTTTAATTGCTAAAATAAATTTAGAAGCTAATACCGTTATCACACCAGAAATGTTTGCAGAGGGACAACTTACAAGTGATGATGTTAGAATTCAAGAATATGGTACAGGAGTAGTACAAATACCAAGCCAATTAATGACAGGAGAATATATTGATATTCGTTTAAGAACACCAGATGGAAGAGACTTACTAGTAGTATCAAAAAAAGAAGTTACTATTCCAGAGTATGCAGATGGAACTATTTCTTCCAACTCATTCTGGGTAAGTTTATCAGAAGAAGAAACATTAATGATGAGCTGTGCTATTGTAGAATCATATGAAATGAATGGCGGAAGACTTTATGCAACAAGATATGTAGAACCAGGTATGCAAAATGAGCTTACTACCACATATGTGCCAAGCTCAGAGGTAGAAGCACTTATCGAAAGAGATCCAAACATTGTGCAAGAAGCTAAAAATGCATTAAATCAATTGATTGATAATAATAGAGATTTAGTAAGACCAGGAATAGAAAATGCAACTAACCATGAAGATGCTGCAGACAACGTAACAGATAAAACAGAACAAGAAATTACAAGCTTACAAGAAGAAAGAGAACAATATGTAGAATCTTTAGGATATTAAAATAAATTAGGAGGAAAACATGAAGAAAATAAGCTTTATAGGTTGTTATGACAAAATAGATTTAATCTTAAATATTGCAAAAATATTAGTGGCAATGGACAAAAAAGTTTTAGTAATTGATTCTACCATCAATCAAAAGGCAAAATATATTGTGCCTGTTATAAAACCTACTAAAGCTTATGTGACAGAATTTGAAAACATTGATGTGGCAGTAGGATTTAAAAATTTTAATGAAATAAAAGAATATTTAGCAATGCCGCTACATGCGGAATTACCTTACGATATGGCATTGCTAGATATTGATAGCTATGAGTCGTTTGTCAACTTTAATATTTCAAATGAGGACAAAAATTATTTTGTAACAGGATTTGATTTATATTCTCTAAAAAGAGGATTGGAAATATTAAGTGGCCTAACCGAAATATTAAATTTGACGAAAGTACTATTTTCGAAAAATGCAACACAAGAAGATGATGACTACTTAAACTATTTATCGTTAGGATACAAAATTGTGTGGGACGAAGAAATTGTTTATTTCCCATTCGAGGTAGGAGACCAAAGTGTTATCATTGAAAATCAAAGAGTTGCAAAAATAAAATTCAAAAAATTAAGTGATCAATATAAAGAAGCATTGATTTATATTGTGGAACAAATATTAGACCAAGATGAATATGCAAAAATGAAAAAAATATTTAAACAGTTAGAAAGAGGAGTATAGAATGGCAATCATCACCTTTAAAAGCAATGAATTAAAAGAAACCGGTCAAACACTTTCCATTGTCGCTATTGCTACACAGATGGCAATTGAACATAGCTACAAAATATTATTAGTATCAACTAATTTCAAAGATCAAACATTGGAAAATTGTTTTTGGGAATTGGATCGATTAAATAAACCAATTATCACAAAAGATGGACGTGCTAGTGTAGGAGTAGATTCTGGAATCGAAGGACTTATTAAAGTATTGGTAAGCAATAAAACGAGTACAGAAATTGTTAAAAACTATACAAAAACAGTATTAAGAGATAGGCTTGATATTCTTTTATCTCCTAATACCGAAGACTACCAAGAGTATACGCAAACTTGTAGTAACTATCCAGAAATTTTGCGAATGGCAGATCGCTACTATGATTTAGTTTTTGTTGACTTAAGCGGTAGAATGCATGAAAAAGAAGCGCAAGATATTATTGCTGTTTCTGATGTAATTGTATTAAATATTACTCAAAGATTAAAAATAATTGATGATTTCATAGAATTAAAAGAAACAGACGAGTTCTATAAAAGAAAAAATATTATGCTTTTGCTAGGCAGATATGATGGACATTCGAAATATAATGTAAAAAACGTAACTCGCTATATGAAAGAAAAGAAGCAGTTATTAGCAATACCATACAATACGCTATATTTCGAAGCTTGCAGTGAGGGTAAAGTAATTGACTATTTCTTACGATTAAAAAATATTGATGAGAATGACCGAAATCATTTCTTTATTAGTGAAGTAACAAGAGCGAATGAAAGCATAATATACAAATTACAGGAATTGCAGATGAAACTTTAATCCTTAGAAAGGAGAAACACTATGTTAAATATATTATTAATAGTAATTGTTATTTTAGTAGCACTCGCATTACTATTTAATTTTATAAAGAAAAGAAAAAACGAAGAACAAGAGGATGTGCTAGAAGTTGACGATAAAACCTACACCCTAGATAAAATGATTGAATTCGTAAAGAAAAGATTAGACGAAATTACCAAAATCAATCTTTATGATATTGGTCTTTCGGAAGAAGAATTAAAAAGAAGAAAGAACAAGAAATATGAATTGAAAAGAGCCTTAAAAGGTTGTACATATGGTGATGTTAATGACAAAAAGTATGTAAAAGAATTAATTTATGATTTACTTTACAAAGAATATGGTGTAGACGAAACCAATGTATCGAAAGCAATTCCTTTTGACGTACCTTCGCTATTAACCGCACAAGATAAATTCGAAATTATCCTTTATATGTACAAAAGCGAATTTGGCTATGAGGCTTTATCAGAAATTATAAAAAAATATGATTTAGCGCGTTTAAAATATGTAGAAGGAGAATCAAAGCCTTCTTATGTTATTACAGAAGAAGAAATTAACGATATTTATGAAAAAGAAAACTTTGTACTAACACTAGAAGACAAAATTAATGTCGTAGTACAAAGAATTTACCAAAAATATAAAGGATACAGTAGTATTGATGAAATAAGAGATATGAACATCGATGGTATTTCCGGAGGTGTATCTGGACTTCCAGAATCTTTCTTAAGCCAAGTAGCACAAACTGATGGGGATTACTTAAGCCAAATTGCAGAACATAAAGTACCACGTGCTTGTGATAGTATTTGGATTATGTATTCTGGTAAATCCATACGTTTAGCATTCCTATCCTTTGGCTCAGAAGCAGAACTAAAAAGAGTATGTCAAAACATCTATAAATACAATAACCCAGGTCAGTTGTCTGACACAAATGGTTATAAAATCAATGAAATGAAAGATGGTTCTCGTGTCGTTGTTGTTAGACCAAGTATGTCAGAAACATGGGCATTCTTCGTAAGAAAGTTCGACGTAAAACGTGCATCACTAGAACAAATTGTACGTTTTGAAGGAAAAGAAGAAGCCATCGACTTACTAAAATTCTTAGTAAAGGGTGCAAGAATTATTTCACTAACAGGAGAACAAGGATGCCGGAAAGACCACTATGCTGATGGCTATGATTGAAAATATATACGAAACCATGAACCTTCGTATTACAGAGACCGCGTTCGAGCTTCACTTAAGAAAAATATATCCAACTAGAAATATCCTATCAATGCGTGAAACTGAAACCGTTTCTGGACAAGACTGTTTGGACGTTCAAAAGAAGACCGATGGTTCCGTAAACATCATCCGGAGAGGTTGCAACAGACCCCGTAGCATCTTGGATGATTCAATCTGCACAGGTTGCTTCTAAGTTTACTTTATTTACTCACCACGCAAAAACATTCCCAGACTTAGTAACTGCACTTCGTAACTCAATGTTAAGAGCGGGTGTGTTCAGAAATGAAAAAACAGCAGAAGAACAAGTTGTGCAAGTATTAAACTTTGATATCCACTTAGTAAAAGACTTTAGAGGTAGAAGATACATCGAAAGAGTAACGGAATGTATCCCAGTACAAGAAAAAAATGAATATACCTTTGACCATAGAAACGAAAAAACAATTGAAGGAAAACTAGATAAATTTATGGACAATGCAACCATTTATTTTTCAAAGAGTACCAATAAGGAATTATACAAATATGTAAACATTATGGAATATCATGATGGAAAATATGTACTTACAAATCCAATTTCAGAAAATAACATTAAAGAAATGAGAAACAACATGGATGATAGCGATAAAGTTGAATTTGATAAATTCTTAGATAGAAACTGGGGAATTAAAGTAAAAGGTTATGAAGATGGACTAGATGAAGAAGAAAAAGAAGTTGACATATTTAATGACAACAAATCTAAAAGAGGAAGAAAACCAAAAACGGTAAATAATTAACAAGGAGGTGCGACTTATCAATGTCTAATGATATCTTATTGTATATATTAATTGGTATAGTAGCTGTCTTTGTGGTTATTGTAATTGCTTACTTAATGTTACGTAAAAAGATGGAATCTTCTGGAATAAGAGAAATACAGCGTTTAAGAGCAGGAACAGAAGAAAAAAAGTTCTCGATGGAGATCTTATACCAAAAACTATATGTGAAATACGTAAAAATACCATTTATCAAAAGGTATCTATTAAAAATAAGAAGAAGACTAGAAATTATTAATATTGATGATGAATACTTAACTAGAAAACAGGCTGCAAAAATCTTAACAAATGCTATTTTAATTATCATACCATTAACATTAGCGATTATCTTAATTACAAATGAGAACACATTATTGATGGTATTCCTATTAGTATTTGAGGTGTTTTTAGCAGATACACTTATTGGTGGAATGGTAGATAAAATAGATAATAAGTTATTAAAAGAACAAATTAATTTCTTCTCTGAAATACGTCATGCTTACCATGAATACAACATGGTAGAAGAAGCTATTTATCAAGTAGCACAAGACGACGAGCAAGTAGAAATGTCAAGACAAGCAGAAAAAATATATGAAGTTTTAATCTCAAACGACCCAGAAGGAGAGTTAGAGAAATATTACGATATTGCTCCTAATGCTTACTTAAAAGAGTTCGCAGGAGTATCTTATCTTACCAAAGAATTTGGTGATAGAAAAGTAGATGGCGCATCTCTCTACTTAAAAAACTTAAATAATATAACACAAGAGATGCAATTGGAAATTTTAAAAAGAGATAAATTAGACTATGTGTTCCAAAGTTTGTCCCTTATTTCCATTGTTCCTATTCTATTTATGGAACCAATTAAAAATTGGGCAGTAGGGCAATTTAGTTTTACCGCATCCTTCTATGAAGGTAGAGGCGGAATGATAATGCAAATTCTCATTTTAGTAATGACATTTGTATGTTATTTGCTAACCAGAAAATTGAAAGATAATGGCTCTGTTAACATGGACACGAAAAATACAGAAAATCCATGGCAATCAAAGCTATATAAAAACCCAATTATTAAGAAATTTGTCGATTTATTTATTCCAAAACAAGGAACAAAAGAATATAGAAAACTACAACAAACCATGAAAGAAGCAGCAACAAAGGATAAAATGGAATGGATTTACGTTAATAGAATCTTGCTGTGTATAACTGTATTTATTATTTCTGTTGTAGTAATTATGTATTTACATCATATCGTGATACAGAATGTGTATACAGACCCGACAACAAACTATGATATAATACGGTCAGATGTCAGAAACAGATAGTGCAACAGCAATGGAGCTTACAGAATCCGATAATGATTATATTTATCATTTTAGAGGAGATACTTCAGTAACGCAGGAAGACATTGAAAGAGAAATGGAAAGAGGAAGAATTAATCAAGATTATCTAGAAAGTAGCGATGATGAAATTGCAGTAGCTGCAGAGAGAGTATTAGAAAAAATACAATTGGTAAACAGCGAGAATATGCAATGGTTTGAGTTATTGCTAGCAATGGTATTTGGTATTATTGCATATAATGGCCCAATATGGATGTTAAAATTCCAAGCAAAGATGAGACAACTTGATATGGAAGATGAGGTAATGCAATTCCAAACTATTATCTTAATGTTAATGCGTATTGAGAGGGTAAATGTTGAAATTATATTAGAATGGCTAGAAAGATATGCAAACATCTTTAAAGAACCAATTAGCAAATGTGTTAATAACTACGAAAGTGGACCTTGGGAGGCACTAGAACAATTAAAAGAAGATGTTTCTTACCAAGAGTTTATACGTATTGTAGAAAGTTTGCAGGCAGCAGTAGAAAAAATACCAATTGCAGATGCTTTTGACGAGTTAGATACTGAAAGAGATTATTACCAAGCACGAAGAAAAGACTCGAACGAAAGATTAATTTCTAAAAAAGGTATGATTGGTAGAGGAATTGGTTTTGCACCAATGATTGTAATTTTCGTAGGTTACTTAATTATACCACTTGTATTTATTGGCATGACAAGTATGACAGCTTCAATGAATGGATTGGCAACAAATTATTAGTAGGTTTAAGAAAGGAAAAAAAGAATGGAAAATGCATCAAAAGCATTAATTATGGCTGGTTCTATCTTACTTGCTTTATTAATAATAAGTTTACTGATATTTGGCTATGGCCAACTATCAGAATGGCAACAAACAAGTTCTGATAGTGATGCTAACACAAAATTAGGAGAATATATGCGAAAGTTTGAGCAGTTTAATCGTGATATAAGTAACCCTTTCTATGGAAGTGAACTTTTTTCTCTTGCTAATTTGCAGGCAGACTATAATAGCTCACAAGGTAGAGAAGAAATAACAGGATATGCTCCAGTAGAAATTAAGATAAATATTAAACCAATTACCTATGGAGAATATTTTAATCTATCAGGAACTGTAGAGTTGGAAACGATTAACAATCGAAAAAATCAGATAGAAGCAAGACTTGCCACTTATGACCAAAATCAAGGTAAGTATAATAATCGAAGTGTGAAATATTATGCCTACAAAACAGCCAGAGAAATTGCACAAGATTTTGGGATAGAAGTGGCATGGAATGAATATGCAGATGATATTGTAAGAGCTGACTCTAGAACAAAAGCATTAATGGAAGAAATTGATGAATTTACCAACTTAGATGCCGAATATACCGAATTTAAAACAGGAAAACGTTTTTATTGCACAAATGTTACTTATGATGAGGGAAATGGTAGAATTGAAACGATGACATTTCAAGAACTTTAAGAAATAGGAGGAAGTCGATGGAGAATGCATCAAAAGCACTAATTATGGCAGCTGAGATACTAATAGGTGTTATGGTTATTTCCATTGGAGTATACTTATTTAGTACCATGGGGCAATATAGTGCCAATACTGCGCAAGGCATTGAAGAAGCGCAAATAGCGCAATTCAATACACAATTCCTACAATTCTATGGGAAAATTGGTACAGGAGAAGAAGGACAAGAAGTAATTGAGCCAATTCGATGTACTATACACGATATTGTGGGACTTGCTAACCTAGCTAAAAAAGAAAATGAACAAAATGGTTTTACTGCCCAAAATGGATATGAAGACGGATTTGACATCTCCTCGAATCCAGAAGATAATTCTAATTATTATATTCAGATTGAACTCGACATACCAGGAAATCGCAAAAAGAACTTAGAGTTATTATCACAGCAGGAACTGGTAGATTTAGTAAAACAATATTCTATTACAATTTCGCAAAACCCGACATCTGCAGATGTAAAGTATTTTAAATGTACAGAAGTAGGGATAAGTAATGTCACAAGAAGAGTAGATTACATGAAATTTGTGGAATTTGAATAAAAACTCTTGCAAAAAATCGAAATTAATATTATAATGAAAGATAGATATATGAAAAGTAAAATTTTAATACTACTATTTATTTTTATTATTATTCTTGTTTTTGTAGGATATACAGTATATCAGTACAGAACAACGATTGCAAAAACACAAGAAATTAATAATGAATATAGAAAATATTATAATACTCAAGTTCAAGGAAATGAACTTATTAGCATTATTAATAAAACGATTGACCGAAACCAGAAAAATGGAATTACTAAAAATGAAGAAGGTCTATTCCAAGAGAATGATACAAATTCCATCAAGCTATATGTTAAACTCCAATATCAAGAGGATTATACAACAGTAGAAATGGAAAAAATAGCAAAAGGTGGGATAGAAAACTTTATAAAAGTTTATAATTCAGCTAGTTTCGAATGTACGGAAATAACGTATCATGAAAAAACAAACAATATAAAAACGATTACTTTTACAGAAGTAGTCGAAACAGAAGATTAGATTTTAATATTATAAACAAATAGATAAAATTATTTTAAGGAGGAATTTTTTATGGAGAATGCTTCAAAAGCGTTAATTATTGCAGGTGCTATTCTGCTATCAATAGCAATTATAGGTGTAGGAATGTTCGTATTCAATGCAGTTAGTGAAACAATTACAGGGTCGGTAGATATGTCTGACCAAGAGGTAAATGCATACAACCAAGATTTTGTTAATTATGAAGGAACAAGAAGAGGAAATTTAGTAAGAACACTTTGTGATACAGTAAGAAACCACAATAACTCAGAAGGTGCAAATGATGCATCTAGATTAATTGCTGTTGAAAAAGCTAGTTCAATACCAACAGATACAACTTTTCCTGCACCAACAGAAGCTAATGCAACAGGAACAACTGCTACAGAAATTAATACTGTTAAATCAGGAATATTAGCTGGTAAAACTTATGAAGTTACCTTATTATATGATCCAGATTCTGGAATGGTAACAAAAGTAGTAATAACAGATGCCGCTTAACAAAGGAATGTGATTTATGGAAAATGCAGTTGATGCTTTAAAAATAGCATTTGCAGTATTTGTATTTGTAATAGCACTCTCTCTTGCCATGATGATGTTCACGCAAGCAAGAGAGACTGCTGACATTGTATTACAAAGTTCAGATACGGCACGACTTGCCGAATATACGGAATTAAATGAAATTAGTAGCAATGTCGCAATAGAAGATGATAGAGTGGTAGGATTAGAAACCATTATTCCTACACTTTATAAATATTATAAAGAAAACTATACGGTTATCTTTTTAGAATCCGATGGACGTACACCACTTACTATTTACGAATCACAAATGAATCCAGATTTATGGAGCCCACGGATATATTAACAAATATTATACACCTAAATCAACAGAAGTTTGTTCGTTTGATGTGGATGAAGAAACAAGAAGACACGAGCCTTGGACTGGAGATAATGATAGAGTAAAAGAAAATATTGACCACTTTTTAATGGGCAATAGTCCACGGAACTGAAGGTTATACCTATAATGTAAGTTCTGCCTATTATGATGATGGACAAATTACTTATGATTATGGTAATGGATTTATTCATGATTATCAAAATGATAGGTTTCGTGAAAGCATGGGAACTTATACCTATAATGATGTAACCTCTCAAGTAGGAGATGGGACAGAAGAAACAACATCTGGAATAACTAATGTAAAACCACGTACCAAAAGAGTAATTATATATACTTTATTAAATTAAAAAAAGTTAGAATAGGAGGAAAGAAAAATGGGAGATACCTTAATTACTGTTGTAGCAATATTTTTAGCAGCAATCTTAATGCTTGTATTTCCATTAATGTCACTTGCAGAAAGAACAGACGATATCTCACAGTTAGCAGTGCAAACAGCAACTACTGAATTTGTGGATAATGTTCGAACAACAGGAAAAATGACATTAGATGATTACGAAGCACTTTTAAGTGATATTACAGCAACAGGAAATACTTTCTCAACAGAAATTCTTATTCAACAACTAGATGAAAATCCAGGTGTAAAAACAACACAGGCGGAGGCTACCAAAATAGGGGAAAACTTATATTATAATATTTATACAACACAAGTAGAAGAACAGTTATATGATACTGGAAGAATTAATTTAAAAGAGGGAGATATTGTAACGGTTACCGTTCGAAACACCAACCAAACAATAGCACAATTGTTAAGAAACTTTATTTATGTTATTACAGGAAATGATACTTATCAAATTGTAGGACAACATTCTGGTGTTGTAGCGGTAAATGGTAGTACAAGTCAAAGATAATTTTAATTGTTGGGCAGATAGCTTACATCTGTCTCTACAATAACATAGATGTAGGGGTAGAGTTTGTATTCTACTTCTATTTTTTATTATTACTACGGATGAAACAAAAAAGAAAGGTAATTGTAGCGTATGAAATTACAACATTTAGCTGTTATTTTTATCCTTATTATTTTACCAATTTCAATGGTAATGGCATCCTATATTCAAAACCAAATTGAAGCCATTGAAATCCAAAGTAGCTATGACAGAAGTCTAATTAATGCTACTTATGATGCGGTAAAAGCTTTTCAATTAAATACCACCAATAATATGTATTCCAGCATTAGTGACTCGAAAATAAGAGACATTGAAGCTTCGGTAAATACTTTTTATAATTCTCTTATGAATTCAATGATGAATTATGCACAATCTACTACAGATTTACGTAGCTTTACACCAGCTCTTCTTTTTACTTTATATGATGGTTATTACATATACACATCATATCACAATGTGTATTCTACCACAGGAGAAGAGGGAGAAGAAAAAGTAGATATCAATTTAGACGAAAACGATTATGAAAATGGGCTAAAACCATATGTATATTATTCTGCCAAATATCGTTTGCCAAGTAATGGAAACACAATCATTGTAAATTATACCTTAGATAATGCGATTACGGTGTATGGCGATTTTGGAGGATCAGATGGTTATGTTACCAAGTCTGGTTATTTGATTAATCCAGATTCAGTATCCAATATAAATGAAGCAAATCATACTTTAACTTATGATGGAGTGCAAATAGAGCCAGAAATATTAACTGATAATCTTTCTATTGTAGTTGACCAAGAAACTATGCAAACACAAGCGGATGATTATGAATATGTATTTTATGGAAATGATAAAATTTATTTAGACCATGATGAAAATGGAAATACACTATATTTTGAAGATGGAACACCAGCTATTTTTTGGTATCAAAATTATATCAAAACATATGTAAATGACCCTGATATTAGAAATGATATATCTACAAATAATATGGTAAATAATCATTTGGTAAGTTACAGTGCTTATAATTTTTTTGTAGAAGCACAAGAATTTAGTCAGTGGGTAAATGATAATTTAGGAGATATTACACAAGCAAATACACTAAAATTTGAAGATGGAACAACGCCTATTGGTAATGATACTAATTATTTATCACAAAACACAGAAACAGCACATATTTTTGATACAAGTGTAGAAGGAAATGATCCTTTAATGTCTAGTTCTGTATTTAACAACCATCGTTTGGCTGTAATTAGAAAGTCAATTGAAACAAACTTAAATACTATTATTTCTCGTTATGGATCTAGCACACTTTTAAATTATGAAATGCCAGTAATTTCAGAGGACGATTGGTATCAAATTGTTAACAATGTATCTATGGTAAGTTTTATGCAAGGATTGTCCATTGGTTATCGAACTTATAATAATTATGCGGTAGTAACCAATAATATTAACAAAGAAGTAGTAAACGCCAATAATATATACATTGTAGCAGATGATGGAAGTGATAATAGAGAATACCATCAACCAGGTTGCAAGGAATTACTACAAGGAGTAGAAGATGGAAGCTTAACCATTACGGACTACCCAGAAGTAAGTTCTGCTTATGCAACAGCAAGTTTCCAAAGGCAAAGTATACGAAAATCGGAAAACAGTGCTAATGATGAATATTATTATTTGCAAGCAAAAAACGGAAAATATTTAACAGGTTGTTATAATTGTATTGTAAATAATACTCCAAATTATTCTATTGATGATATTATTGCAGGAGTTGATTTAATTGACTTTGTAAATAGTGTAGAAGATGGTGGAGATGGAACAATTTCTTATCGTAGTAACAATAGCGCTTACATGCAAGTAAGAAAAGCTTATATGACAGCTTTGGCACGTGAGAGATATGATTTATATAAATCAAATTTTGATTTGGATTTAGAGGAGTAAAAAATAAGTTTAAAATTGACAAAAATGGTTATCCTAATAAAAAAGCAAGAATGCTAGAAAGAGGGATAACCATGAAGTTATATAAAAAGATTTTGATTTGTGTTTTTTTGTTAATTTTGTATGTGTATGTTTGCAATATTTGTTTTTTACCCAATAACATTATATTAATGCAAGGAGAAACATTGCAGTTAGATACTATTTTGGGACTAAATATAAAAGATACTGATGCGATGCAAGCTTCTAGTAATTTGAATAATAGTATTGTACAGCAGACGGGAAAAATGAATTTAAGCTTAAATTTGTTTGAATTTCTTCCAGTAAAAGAGGTAACTGTAGATGTAATTCCACAAACAACGGTAATTCCACTAGGAAAGGCCATTGGCATGAAGCTGTACACCAATGGGGTGTTGGTGGTAGGAATGTCTGAAATAGAAGGGCAAAAACCGTATGAAGATTCGGGGATAGAAGCAGGAGATACCATCTTAGAAATTAATAATGAAAAAATTAATAATACAGACGAATTAGTAGACTGTGTCAATCGCTCACAAGGAAAAGAAATAGAAGTTACGTATGTACATGAAGAAGAGGAAAAAACCACTTATTTAGAACCAGCAAAAACAGCAGAAAATGAGTATAAACTTGGATTATGGGTAAGAGATGCAGCTGCAGGAGTGGGTACCCTTACTTTTTATGAACCATCAACAGAAAGCTTTGCTTGTTTAGGACATGGAATTAATGATGTAGATACTTATGAATTAATAGATATTGCTAGTGGAGAATTAGTAACCACGAATATTTTAGATATTGTAAAAGGAACAGATGGAGCACCAGGGGAAATTCGAGGAAGTATTGAACGTGGAGTTACCTTAGGGCAAATTGAAAAAAATACTGCTTTTGGAGTTTATGGAAAAATGTCAAATCTTGGCCGATTAAATGTTTCGAATAGTGCAGAAGTAGAAGTGGCAAATCGAAGTGAAATCCAAACGGGAAAAGCAGAAATACTATGTGAATTAGAAAACGGAAAAACAGAACGCTATGAAATAGAAATACAAAAATTATTTTTAGAAAATAACCAAGATAATAAAAGTATGTTAATTAAAGTAACAGATGAAGAATTAATTGAGAAAACAGGAGGCATTATTCAAGGTATGAGTGGTGCCCCTATTTTGCAAAATGGCAAATTTATAGGAGCGGTAACGCATGTGCTTGTTAATGATTCAAAAGTTGGGTATGCGGTTTTTGCTGATATGATGATTAAGCAGATGCGAGAGGTAGAGTAAAAATTTTAGATACTACCCTAGATAGACTCCAATCAAAAATAAGTTTTGAATGATGATTTGATATAAAAAATGTATCTAAAAAAGGAGTGATTAGGTAAGTGAGAAAAGAAAAGGGAAATTCTTTATTATCCATTGTTCTAGTAATATTCATCCTAATAATTGTTGGATTCTTAGGATATCAGTTTTGGGTAGCTGACATTTTAGGATTACGAGGAGAGGAAAACCCTCTTGATGCGATGGGAGATATTACTAATACGAACCAAAATCGCTTTATTGTAAGTCAAGTAGAAAATACAACAGAGGTAAGTAGTACTAATGTTGTACAAACAGATAACAATGCTGGCGTAGGAGGCTCGCCTACTAAACCGAATATGCGGTAGCGAAGTAAGTTTGGCAAGCGACCGTTATTATTACAACCAGTTAGATGAATATGCAAAAAGAATTTATGATGGATTTGCCAATAATAAAGAAAATATGAAATCTGGAACCTATGACATTGATTTTGATATGGATTTTAATGATTTATTAAATACAGATGGGGGAGAAGAAACCATTAATCAAGCGTTTCAATCTGCATGGAATGCCTATAATTACGACAACATGGATGTATTCTATATTGATGTCGAAAAATTAACACTAACAACAAGAACCACTAGTATTGCAGGATTTTCCTCACATCGAGTTTCACTATCCAATGGAAATAATGCAAGTTACTTAAAAGAAAACTTTAGCGATACGAACAAACTAACCAATCAATTAGCGTTGCTAGAAGCAATACGAACTGAAATTGCAAAGCAATTAGATAGTTACAGTAATTACGATAAAATTCGCTATGTACATAATTGGATGATTAACAATATAGAATATGACAGCTATTTAGAAGCAGAAGAGCCATACTCTATTTCGGGAGCTCTAACAGAAGGAAAGGCAGTATGCGAAGGATATGCAAGAGGATTCAAATATATTATGGACGGGCTTGGAATTCCTTGCGTTTTAGTTAGTGGAGAAGCCATTAATTCCCATGGGGAAACCGAATCCCACGCTTGGAATTATGTGCAATTAGATGGAAATTGGTACGCAGTGGATGTAACTTGGGATGACCCAATTATTATTGGAAATGGAACCGTTGGAAATGATGTGCGCTATCGCTATTTCCTAAAAGGCTCTACCAATTTCTTAGATACCCATTTTGAAGATGGCTACCTCTCACCAAACAGCATGGAATTCACATTTCCACAACTTAGCATAAATGACTATTTTCCAGTTTAGGGACAGGCGTTTCTCTTCACTTTTTTCCAATTTGGGGACAGACCTTTTGCCTCACTTACGCGAAAATAGATTTTTGAAATAAGGGGACACGCAATTCGTTTCAAAAATGAAACAAATTGTGTGTCCCCTTGTCTCAAATCTAGGAGTAAATTTTCCAAAAAACTTGCATTTCAAGGAAATCTGTGGTACAATACTAAATGTAAAAAATATACCTTATACTTAGTTTTAGGTAAAAACACCACTTTAACTCAGTTTAAGGCAAATAAAATATTTAGGAGGTGTACGAGATGACAGTAGAAAGAAAACAAGAAATTATTAAAACATATCAAAGAGATGAAAAGGACACTGGTTCACCAGAAGTTCAAATCGCTCTTTTAACAGAAAGAATTAATGAATTAACTGAACATTTAAAAGTTCATAAAAAAGATAACCATTCTAGAAGAGGACTTTTAAAAATGGTTGGTTCCAGAAGAAACTTGCTTAACTACTTAGCAAGAAAAGATGTTCAAAGATATAGAGATATCGTTGAAAAATTAGGATTAAGAAAATAATTTTTAAGGTGGGCGTTTTGGCTTTTTTAGCCTAAACGCCTATTTCAAAAGGTATTATTTTGATAATTCAATAGCACAAAAAAATTAGTGAGTAGCTTGTATTCTATACTGTTTCGAAAAATAAATATTTTTTAGCCAAAAAAGTGTAGAATAGAGGTTACAACTAATTTTGTGCTATTAATTAAATAAAAAAAGAAAGGAGTAGTATGACAAAGGTCATACACAAAAAAATATGTTTAAAAGTTATAGTACAAATTTAGCAGGAAGAGAATTAACCATCGAAACTGGAAAAATTGCAGGACTTGCCAATGGTAGTGTTGTAGTAAAATATGGAGATACGGTTGTTATGGTTAATGTTACTGCAGCAAAAGAGCCAAAGGAAGGAATTGACTTCTTCCCATTATCAGTAGATTATGAAGAAAAATTATATGCGGTAGGAAAAATACCGGGTAGCTTCACAAAAAGAGAAGGAAAACCAAGTGATAAAGCAATTTTAACTTCAAGAGCAATTGATAGACCTTTAAGACCATTATTCCCAAAAGATTTTCGTAACGATGTATGTGTTACAGCAACCGTTCTATCAGTAGAGCAAGATAATAGCCCAGAAGTTTGTGCCATGATTGGTGCTTCTGTTGCATTATCGATTTCAGATATTCCATTTGGAGGACCAACAGCAGCTGTAAATGTAGGTTGGGTAGATGGTGAAATTGTCATCAATCCAACTGTTGCACAAAGAGAAAAAAGCAAATTAACAGCTACAGTAGCAGGAACTTTAGAAAAAATAACGATGATTGAAGCAGGAGCAGAGGAAATACCAAATGAGACAATGCTAGAAGCTATTAAAAAAGCGCATGAAGAGATTAAAAATATTTGTCATTTTATTTCCGATATTCAAGCAGAAATTGGAAAACCAAAATTCGAATATAAATCTTTTGCAGTAGATCCAGAATTTTATCAAGACATTGTAGAACATTTTAAGGATAGAATGTACCAAGATGTACAAGCTACCGATAAAGAAGTAAGAGATGCCAATATCGATAAAATCACAGAAGACATCACTGCCTATGTGGTAGAAAAATATGGAGAAGGTGCAGAGGAAGAAAGAAAAAGTGATATCGCAGACAGTGTTCATGACTTAGAAAAAGCTTGTGTAAGAGAAATGATATTAGAAGAACATAAACGTCCAGACGGAAGAAAGATAGACGAAATCAGACCACTTTCTTGCGAAGTAGGATTACTTCCAAGAGTACATGGAAGCGCGCTATTTACCAGAGGACAAACCCAAGTAATGTCTGTTGTTACCTTAGGAATGATTAGCGAAGAGCAAATGCTAGATGGTATTGATGAAGAAGAATCCAAACGTTATATGCATCAATACAATTTCCCATCTTACTCCGTAGGAGAAGCACGTCCTTCGAGAGGTCCAGGTAGAAGAGAGGTTGGACATGGAGCATTAGCAGAAAAGGCACTTGTTCCAGTACTTCCAACAGAAGATGAATTCCCTTATGCTATTCGTGTAGTATCAGAAGTATTATCTAGCAATGGTTCTACGTCACAAGCAAGTATTTGCGGAAGCACTTTAGCATTAATGGATGCGGGTGTGCCAATCAAAAAACCAGTAGCAGGTATTTCTACAGGATTGGTAACCGACAAAAACGATCCAAGCAGATATATTATGCTTACAGATATTCAAGGAATTGAAGACTTCTTTGGAGACATGGACTTTAAAGTAGGTGGAACCAAAGATGGTATTACGGCTATACAAGTAGATATTAAAATTGATGGCTTAACTTATGACATCATCAAAGAAGCTTTTGAAAGAACAAAAGTAGCAAGAGATTATATATTAGATGAAGTAATGTTACCTGTAATTGACAAACCAAGAGCCGATATTTCGAAATATGCACCAAGAATTTTGACAATGCAGATAAATCCAGAGAAAATAAAGGATGTTATTGGAACTGGTGGAAAAGTAATTAACAAAATTATTGAAGAAACTGGTGTAAAAATAGATATCGATGACGATGGAAGAGTATGTGTTTACTCTAATGATATCGAAAATGGTAAAAAAGCAATCAAAATTATCGAAAATATTACAAGAGAAATTGAAGCTGGTGGAATTTATGATGGTGTTGTTACCAAAATTATGTCTTTCGGTGCTTTTGTAGACATCGGAGGAGGAAAAGAAGGATTGCTTCATATCTCTAAAATTTCTAGCAAAAGAGTAGAAAAAGTAGAGGATGTTCTAGCTGTAGGCGACGAAATTACGGTAAAAGTAAGTGACATCGATAACCAAGGCAGAATTAACTTAACCATGAAAGACCTAGAAGCAGGAAAGAAAGAAGAATAAGCTAAACTGGAACAAGAACTTGAACAGAAGGGACACTCCTTTTTGTTCAAGTTCTTGAACGTTTAGGAGTGTCCCTTTTGTTCAAAGTTCTAAAAAAATGTTAAAAATTTCTTAAAATGGTTGTAAAAATTGTGAATAATTGGTATACTAATACTATGAAAAAAAGGACAATCTTATTTTTCAAGATGGAAGATAATTTATAAGGAGGTATCTTTATGGAAGAAAATAAAGAAAATGAAGTAATGAATACAGAAAATGAGGGAGAGGTAACATTAGAAAATTCAAACATAAAAATAGCAGATGACGTTATTGCAGTAATTGCAGGTGCTGCAGCATCAGAAGTACCAGGAGTAGCTTCAATGGCAGGAGGATTTGCAGGCGGAATTTCCGAAGTATTTAGTGGAAAGAAGAACTTTGCAAAAGGAATTAAAGTTGAAGCTGGAGAAAAAGAAACCAGAATTGATGTTAATATCATTGTAGAATATGGTGTTAGAATTCCAGATGTAGCATTTGAAATTCAAAATAGAGTAAAAAAAGCAGTAGAAGGAATGACAGGATTAAAAGTATTAGATGTCAATGTTCATGTACAAGGTGTAAATACCGATAGCAATAATGTAGAAGAAGTAAAAACAGAAGATTCAAACAAAACAGAATAGCAGGGAAAGGCACTTTAAATTGGTAACATTTAATTTTGAATAGAGCGTATCTAATATTTAAAATTAAATTAAATAAAGTGCCTTTTTGTCGCAATGGGAAAGGAAGGAAGAAAAATGAAAGCAATCGAAAAATTAACGTTAGTATTATTTTCTAGTATCATGTTAGTTATTTCTGTACTATTATGCTTAGCAATATTTGGTTGGATTGGCATAGAGGATATAGGAGGACTAATGGAAATGGCATTAAGAAATGATATTACTTCTAAAATAATTTTAGCATTCAGCATTATATTCATTCTTTTAGCCATAAGATGTATTTTCTTTGACTCGAGTGCAAAGGAGAAAGAAGAATATAAAAATGGAATTTTGCTAGAAAATGAAAATGGAAAACTTTTGATTACCAAAGAAACAATTGAAAATTTAGTAAACACAGTGGTGAAAGGCTTTGATAGCGCTGAAGACGTTACTACAAGAATCGAATTAGATAAAGAAAATAACGTTCGCGTTTTTGTAAATTTAAGTGTAAAAGAAAATGCTGTTATCAAAGAATTATCAGCAAATCTACAAAGCAAAATAAAAGAATCAATTAAAAAGTCTTCCGATTTAGATGTAAAAGAAGTAAACATTAAAGTGAAAAATATAGAACCAACAAAAGATGAGATAATAGAGGCATAAAGAAAAGGAGAAGGTTATCTATGAATGATTTTAAAAGTTTTATGTCACAATATGGCGGAATGATTATTGGTATTATTGTTGCGATTTTATTATTGTTAACAAGATTTTATTTGCTTATTATTGCCATCATTTTAATAGTTGTTTGTGGCTATGCAGGACATTATATTCAACATAATAAAGACAGCGTAAAAGATAAATTAAAAAATTTTATAGACCGATTATAAGGAGAAAACAAAATGAGCATGTCAGAAAATAGAAGAGTAGCATTCGAAATAGTATATAGTTTGAAATCGCAAGATACCAAATACGAAGATTATAAAGAAAACGTAGATTTATTATTAGAAGAAAAAGAAATTCACGGAAAAGCAACAACCAAATATATAAAAGATGTCGTTTATGGCACCAAGAGACATGGTAAACAAATTAAAAAGCAAATTGAAGCCTGTCTTTCTGAAAAATGGAGTTATGATAGAATTGCAAAAGTAAACCTTGCTATTTTAGAAGTAGCTATCTTTGAAATGCTATTTTTAAAAACACCTTATAAAGTAGTAATCAATGAAGCGGTAGAACTTGCAAAAGCGTATGCAGATGCAAAAGCACCAAGTTTTATCAATGGTATTTTAGCTAGCATTGTAAAAAACAATAATTTAGCGGAAGGAAATGAAGAAAACAAATGACATATAACCCAATTAGTGTTACAGATTTAAATAAATATATTAAAGAAAAAATCGCTGGAGATGAAATGCTAAACAATGTACTGGTAAAAGGAGAAATATCCAATTATAAGCATCATTATACAGGCCATTTGTATTTCACCTTAAAAGACGAGAATTCTTTAATTAAGTGCATTATGTTTAAAAGCTATGCTACCAATTTGAAGTTTGAACCACGAGATGGAATGAAAGTAATGGTATTAGGCTCTGTATCGGTTTTTGAAAGAGATGGTGTGTACCAGATTTATTGCAAGGCAATGCAAGAAGATGGAATGGGAAGCCTATATAAAGCTTATGAGGAATTAAAAGCAAAACTTGAAAAAGAGGGCCTTTTTGCCATGGCACACAAAAAGAAAATTCCAGTAATGCCAAAATGCATTGGTGTGCTTTCATCTAATACGGGAGCAGTTATCCGAGATATTATTAATGTTTCTACAAGAAGAAATCCTAATGTGTACATAAAATTATTGCCAGTACCAGTACAAGGAGAGGGAGCAGCCGAAAAAATTGTAGATGCCATTAAGTTAATGAATGAAAAGAAACTAGCTGATGTGATTATCTTAGCCAGAGGTGGTGGTTCACTAGAGGATTTGTGGCCATTTAATGAGGAAATAGTAGCAAGAGCGATTTATGCTTCCGAGTTACCGGTCATTTCGGCAGTAGGACATGAAACTGACTTTACCATTGCCGATTTTGTGGCAGATTTAAGAGCGCCTACTCCATCGGCAGCAGCAGAACTTGCTGTTCCGAACATTGCAGACATCGCCTTAAAATTGGAATCGTATCAAAACCGCTATAAACTAGCATTAAAGAAAAAAGTGGAATTCATGAAATTACGTTATGAAAAATGCATGAATAGCAGAGTTTTTAAAGACCCATTACAAAAAATTAATGAAAAATACATGCTAATTGACATGAAAGTAAAAACAATGCAAAATAGAGTAACCACAATTTGTAAAGATAAAAAAACAAATATGGTAAAACTCATTTCAAAATTAGATGCACTAAGCCCTTTAAAAACACTCACAAGAGGATATTCTATTGTTGAAACAAATGGAAAGATTATTAAATCCGTACAAGACGTAGAAAAGGACGATGAAATAGATATTAGGTTTATTGATGGAAAAGCTAAAGCAAAAATTATGTAGAGGAGGAAACAAGAATGAAAAAAGTTTTAGGATTAATTATTATAGTAATACTTATTTTAGCTGTAATCTGGTTAGTATATGAGGGCACAAAAGCAGAGCCTGCTAATATAAATGCAACCAACGAAGTGCCAAATGAAAATATGGGAATGGCAAATATTATAAATACTTTATTTGAAAATGAAGTGACAAACGAGGTAGCCAACGAAACAGTAAATGAAGTGGTGGAAGAAAATACAAACCAAGTAACAGAGCCAGAAGAAGATAATACAGATGAAACAGATTCCGAAGTAATATCCGGAACAGCTACTAGCAGAGAAGAAAAAGCTGTAGAAATTGCAAAAGAATATTATGCAAAAGAATATGGAAGCACCGATGAAATTAATTTTGACAATCAAGGTGTTTATGGTGATGGTAGATACATTGTAAGAGCTGGAAATGCAGGAAGAGGAATTAATATGTTCTTGCTAGTTGACTTAGACACAGGAGAAGTAACAGAAAGATAGGGAGGAAAATCACAAATGGAAGAGAATACCAATAATGTAAGTTTTGAAGAGAAAATGAAAAAGTTAGAAGAAATTGCAACAGAGTTAGAAAAAGGAGATTTAGATTTAGATACTTCTGTTTCTAAGTTTGAAGAGGGAATGAAACTTTCGAAAGAATGTAGCGAAATATTAGAAAAAGCAGAAAAGAAAATAACCATGCTAATAAAAGGGGAAGACGGAGAATTAGTAGAGGAAAATTTTGTACAAAATGAGGAATAGATAAAAATGATGGGGATAATTTCACAGTATAAATATTTAATTGTACCATTTGCAACATGGTTTTTTATACAATTATTTAAATTAATTTATGATTTAGTAACAACCAAGAAATTTAATTTTAAAAGAATATTAGGAGCTGGCGGAATGCCTAGCTCTCATTCTGCTGTGGTAGTAGCGCTATGCACCATGATAGGAAAAAATTATGGAGTAGATTCTGCCATTTTTGGATTATCTGTTGTATTTGCTTTTGTAGTGATGTATGATGCAGCAGGAGTGAGAAGAGCAGCAGGAAAACAAGCTAAGCTATTAAATAAAATTGTGCAAACACCAGGATTAACCAATGTACAAGTAACAGAAAAATTGCAAGAAGTATTAGGACACACACCAAAACAAGTTTTTGTAGGAGCTTTCATTGGGTTAATTGTAGGATTTATATTTGGATAAGAGCCAAAAGAAAGGGGAATGCCAATGGAAGATGTGGAAATTGCAAGAAGCGCAAAGTTAGAGAAGATAGGAGTTATAGCAGAAAAAGTAGGAATTAAAGAGGAAGAGTTGGAGCCTTATGGCAGAAATAAGGCAAAGATTAATAGGAGTGTACTAGAAAGGCTAAAGAATAAAAAAGACGGAAAGTTAGTACTTGTAACAGCCATTAATCCTACTCCATTAGGAGAGGGAAAAACAACTATGGCAATTGGTTTAGCAGACGGGTTACAAAAAATTGGAAAAAAAGCAGTACTGGCTTTAAGAGAACCATCCCTTGGCCCTGTTTTTGGAATAAAAGGTGGAGCAACTGGTGGTGGACATTCGCAAATTGCACCAATGGAGGATATTAACTTACATTTTACAGGGGATATTCATGCTATTACCTCTGCCAATAACTTACTTTCTGCCATGATTGATAATCATATTTACTTTGGAAATAGCCTTGGGTTCGATAGAGTTACATGGAAAAGATGTGTAGATTTAAATGATAGGCAACTAAGAAAAGTAGAAACGGGATTGTCGGGAGAGAAAAACATTGTTCCAAGAGAGGATGGTTTCGACATTTCTGTTGCTTCTGAAATTATGGCTATCTTTTGTTTGGCAACAGATATAGACGATTTAAAAAGAAGAATTGGAAATATTATTGTAGGATATACTAAAGAAAATACACCAATTACTGCAAGAGATTTGAAAGCAGATGGAGCTTTAACAGTACTTTTAAAAGATGCTTTAAATCCTAACTTAGTGCAAACTTTGGAGCATACTCCTGCCATTGTGCATGGCGGACCATTTGCAAATATTGCGCATGGATGCAACAGTATTATTGCCACGAAATTAGCAATGAAGCTCGGAGATTATGTTATTACAGAGGCAGGATTTGGAGCAGATTTAGGAGCGGAAAAATTCTTAGACATTAAATGTCGAAAAGCAAATATTAAGCCAGACGCGGTCGTTTGTGTTGCTACCATAAAAGCACTAAAATACCATGGTGGAATGCCAAAAGAAGAAATAAAGAACGAGAGTATAGAAGCACTAGAAAGAGGATTCCATAATCTATTAAGGCATGTAGATAATTTGAAGAATAAATATGGATTAAATGTCATTGTGGCAATCAATCGCTATACCCATGACACAGAAAAAGAAATTGAATTTTTAAGAAAAAAATTACAAGAACAAGGAATTGAACTTAGTTTAGTAGAAAGCTGGGAGAAAGGCGGGGCAGGTGCTACCGATTTAGCAGAGAAGATTGTAAAACTAACCGAAAAGCCATCTACTTTAACCTATGCTTATGAATTAGACAAAACCATAAAAGAAAAAATAGAAGCAGTAGCAACCAAAGTTTATGGAGCAGAGGGAGTAGAGTTTTCCAAAGAAGCAGAAGAGCAAATGGCAACCATAGAAAAACTAGGTTTTGGAAATTTACCAGTTTGTATAGCAAAAACGCAATATTCTTTTTCAGATGACCAAAATAATTTAGAATGCTTAGAACCATTTACTATTCACGTAAAAGAAATTATTTTAAAAGCAGGAGCAGAATTTGTAGTAGCTATTACTGGAAAAATAATGACAATGCCAGGGCTTCCAAGAGTTCCAGCAGCAGAGAAAATCGATTTAGACGAGAATGAAAATATAGTGGGGATTTTTTAAAAAATAGCTGTATAATAACACCAATTTTGGATAAAATAACGATAAGAAATTTTTGAAGAAAGTGGTGTTTTTTAATGGCCATTAAAATAAAGAAGAATTTAAAAGCAATTTTAGTAATCCTTTTAGTAGGAAGTATTTTTATTTCTTACAATGTATTTTTCAGAAATAATGAACTACTAGCTTTATCCAAATATGGTTCTAGAGGAGAAGAGGTAAGAACCATACAAACCAAATTAAAGCGATGGGGATATTATAATGGAAATGTAGATGGAATTTATGGAAGCCAAACATTAGCAGCGGTAAAGCGATTTCAACAAAAAAATGGTTTAACAGTAGATGGTATAGCGGGAACGAAAACGTTGCAAGCAATGGGAATTTACAGTTCCTCTGGAAATAGTTCTAGTAGTAATTCCAGTTCCTCTACCAATTCTAGTGATTTAAATTTGCTGAGCAGATTGGTGTATGGAGAGGCAAGAGGAGAACCGTATACAGGACAAGTTGCTGTAGCGGCAGTTGTGCTAAATAGAGTAAAACACAGCTCTTTCCCAAACACGATTGCAGGAGTTATTTATCAGAGTGGCGCCTTTGATGTCGTAAGCGATGGGCAAATTAACTTAACACCAAACGAAACAGCAAAAAAAGCCGCACAAGATGCGCTAAATGGTTGGGATCCATCCAATGGAGCAATCTACTACTTTAATCCATCAACTGCAACGAATAAGTGGATTTGGTCAAGACCAATGACTGTAACAATAGGTAAGCATCGCTTTTGCAAGTGATGCTTGCTTTTGAAAAAATGTTGAACAAAAGGGACGCTCCTTTTTGTTCAAGTTTTTGGAACAAAAAGGAAACTTATGCTTTCTTCGTAAAATATTACAGCAATATTACATGAATATTACAGTTATATGACATTTATATTAATAGTATTGAAAAATAAATACTGCTAGTGTAAAATATAGACATACTAATAGAAAGAAAGCATAAAATGAAATACAATAGTTAGAGTAAGAAGGAGAAAAAGCATGCACTACAAAATAAACGCTGAAAACTGCATGGCTGTAGAGAGAGAGAGAGAGAGAGAGAGTAACATTTAGCCGAATTGGCTTTATTTGTGGTGGAAAAAATAGTTTAGTATATAAATTAAATGTAAAAGTAAATATGATAGGCTGTAGAAAGAAAACAGAAAATAGCCTATCCTTTTTATAGCAAAACAATGCAAGTGAAAATAAGTGCAAAACAAATAATAAAGAAATAAAGCATGAAAAGAAAAACAAGTAGAAAAATATAAAAATAAAGTAAAAAGACTAAATTAGTGAGATAAAACGAATAAAAAGAGAAAAAAAGGTAAAGAATAACAATAATAGATATTAATTTTAAATTAGATAAATAGTAAACAAGGGAAGGAAGAAATATAGATGAAAGACATAGAAAAAAGAATGTTAACAAAGAATGAAATGTTACATAAGGCAAAGTTAGAGAAAGGAATAACATTAGTAGCACTTGTCATAACAATTGTAGTTATCATAATCTTAGCCATGATAACAATAAACTTTCTGTTTGGAGAAAATGGCTTGATAATAAAAGCACAGGAAGCAAAGAAAATGTCAGAAATAGAGGAAGTGCGAGAAAAGTTAGAAATGGCAACAGGAACAGCGATAATTGATGGAAAAGGCAAGACAACAATTGACGATTATTTCGAGCTAATTGAAAGAGAAGGAATCATAGGGAATAAAGATAGCGATACCTTGGATAATGGAGATGGAACCTATGATGTGACAACAAACGAGGGCTTTATCTTCCAAGTAATGCCAGTGCCAGAAAAAGATAATGCAGATGATATATTAATTGATTATATAGGAGAAACAAATGGACCACGAATAAAGAATGTAACTGCAACAACCACAACCAACAGTGCGACAATAGAAGTGGAAGCGGTAAATGCAGAAAATGCAGTTTACAAGTATGAGTACAAAAAAGAGGGAGAAGATAGCTGGCAAACAGTAGAGGGAGAGACAGGTAGCACTTGTACAATAAATAACCTAGAAGAAAACGAAATCTATAATATAAGAGTAACGGTAGAAGTAGCAAGTGGAGGCAATAAAGGAACAGCAACAAGAGAGATAAATGTAAGAACCGGAGAAATGCCAACAGGAGCAATAACTTTTGAGCAAGCAATATGGCAAGGAGACGGAACCGCAAGTGTAGTAGTACACTCAAGTCAAGAGGGATATACGATACAATATCAAATCGTAGCAACAGGAAGTGTAACTGATCCAGAAGAATTAGAGGAAGCAAATTGGAAACCAGTAGCAAATGGAGGGCAAATAACAGGAATACAGCATAACCAAACCGTATATGCAAGATTATGGGATGGACATAATGGAAGTAGTTATGCTAGTGCAGATATAAAAGATACAGAAGTACCACAAGAGGCTAACATACAATTAAGTAGCACAAATGTAACAACAGGAACTACAGTAACAGCAACAGTAACACATGTAGATAGCGAAAGTGGGCCAGAGATAACTCAATGTAGATATGTATGGAATACATCAAGTGGCAAAATAGGAACAGATGCGAGCTCATATACAGGAGGAGCATTTAGCAGTAATGGACAGCAAATAAGTAGAAATATGAGTTCAAGAGGAACCTATTATTTACATGTATTAACAGTAGACAAAGCAGGAAATAAATGGGAAACAGTATCAAGTGGAATAACGCTAAGACAGCTAGTAACGAGTGTAAGCGTAAGTCCAAGTTCAGTAACATTAGAGGAAGGAGAAACACAGCAATTAAGTGTAACAGTAAGTCCATCAAATGCAAGTAATAAAACAGTAACATGGAGTAGTAGTAATAGCAATATAGCAAGTGTAAGCAGTAGTGGATTAGTAACAGCAAAAGCAGAAGGAACGGTTACAATAACAGCAACAGCGAAAGATGGAAGTGGCAAAAAAGACACATGTAGTGTAACGGTAGAAACTTCTAAAATTGAATATATATTAAAAGCTGGAGACTGGGTAACATATCCATCATCACAAGGAAACATAGATTGTGTAGTATTATATGATAGTAGCTCAAGCTATGGAGTAGAGATAATAGCAATGGAAACAGTAGAGGATGTAACTTTAGGAAGTAGTGACTTTACAACGTCAATGAACTCGTATAATAATGCAATAAGTACACTAAATAATGCAACAAGTAAATACAATAATGCGACATATTCTAGTAGAGCAAGATGCGTAGGAAGCGACCCTAGTAACCCGACATCGGACAACCCAGGATATGTTACAAGTAACGATGGCTATATGTCAAGCTACAACGGACAATTTAAAAAAACAGATACACATCACACAACAGATTGGGACAAAATGAACTCACTAGGTATACACAAAATAGACGACCACTACTGGCTAGCATCACGCTATGTAGGCTCTATGTCTAATGGTTGCTATTTTGGTATTCGCTTTGTATATTCATACGGTACTTTGGATGATGGTAGGTTGTGTCGTGTATATACCGATGCTCCTCGAAGTTCATACGGTTATTCATATGGTCTCCGTCCAGTATTCAAATTAAAATCTGGTATCAAAGTTACAGGAGGAAGTGGAACAGAGAGCAGTCCGTATACGTTAGGCGCGTAAAATGAATTAACATAACGTGAATAACAATGCAAGGAATAAAGCAACAAAAAGAGTTGCTTTATTTCTTTTAATATAGTAAAATAGAAGCAAAAAGGAGGCTACTTTTATGGAATTTAATGGAATCGGAATCGGAATTAGCGATTTTAAAGCATTAAGACTAAGAAACAATTATTTTATCGATAAAACGTTATTTATTAAAGATATTATAGATAATCAATCTGGAGTAGTACTTATAACCCGCCCACGAAGATTTGGAAAGACCTTAAATATGAGTATGCTAAGATACTTTTTTGATTGCAATGTGAAAGAGGGCAAAGATTTATTCAATGGACTAAAAATAATGGAACAAGACGAAAAATATACATCAAAATTAGGAGCATATCCATGTATATATTTGACAATGAAAGATTTAAATGTAGGTACATATGAATATATGTTAATGCAATTAAGAACTGCTATGATGGAGATTTATTTTGAAAAAAGATTTTTGCTAGAGGGAGATATACCAGAGGGAGAAAAAGAAACATATAATAGAATGCTTTCAGCAAAAGCAAATGAAATGGAAATATTAAATAGTGTAAAAATGTTGTCGAAACTTTTATACAATTATTATAACAAGCCAGTAATGCTATTTATCGATGAATATGATGTACCAATACAGTCAGCATATGTAAAAGGATATTATGAAAAAACCATAGAGTTTTTAAAAGCATTTTATGGGACAACTTTTAAGGATAACCCTTACCTAGAAAAAACAGTCCTTACAGGAGTAAGCAGAGTAGCAAAGAAAAGCATATTTAGCGGAGCAAACAATTTCGATGTATATACAGTACTAAATGACGAATTTGCAGATGACTTTGGAATTACTAGTAAAGAAATAAAAAAAGTAATACAAGATTTTAAAGTGGAAGATGATGTAGAAGAAATAAAAAAGTGGTATGATGGTTATAGAATTGGAAATGTAGAAGGAATCTATAATCCATGGAGTATACTAAATTATTTGGCTAAAAAAGAATTAAGACCATACTGGGTAAATACAAGTTCCAATGATTTGATAAAGCTAACGATCAAAAATTCTATGACAGTAAAAGAGAAAATAGAAAGATTATTAAAAGATGAAGAAATAGAAGTGCCAATAAACCTAGAGACCATAATAGTAGGAATAGAAAATAACGAAGATAATATCTGGGGGCTAATGCTAGGAACGGGATATTTAAAGGTATCAGAAGTGGTAGATTTAGCAGAAGGAATCTACAAGGTAAAAATACCAAATTATGAAATAAAAACATTATTCTATGATATTGTAAGAAACTGGTTTAAGGACAAAGTAGTAGGAAATGATTTACGAAGCATATTAAAAGATTTAGTAGAATTAAATATATCAGAGTTCGAGAAAAAGTTTAGGGTACTAGTAAGAGAAATGTTTAGCTATATGGATGTGGGAGAAAATACCGCAGAAAACTTTTACCATGCATTTGTACTAGGAATGCTAGTAGGTTTAAGAGACACCTACTATGTAAATTCTAACCGAGAATCTGGTTTTGGAAGATATGATATAATGCTAGAGCCACACGATAAAAGTAAGAACAGCTTTATAATTGAATTCAAAGTAGCAGACGATTTTGAAGAAAACACAATAGAAGATACAATATCAAATGCGAAGAGGCAAATAGAAGAGAAAGACTATGAAAGCAATTTACGAGAAAGAGGATTTAGAAATATAACTAAGATGGTATTTGCTTTTAAAGGAAAAGAATGCAAAATGGAGATAGTGAAATAGTTCATAAAAAAGCACTTGAAAAAAGTGCTTTTTTCGTGTAAAATATAATAGCTGAAAACAAAAAAAATAAGCAAGAAAGAGCGATTGCATAAATAAAAATATATAGAAGCAAAACAAAATTACAAAACGGAGATAGGAGCAGAAATGATAAAAAAAGAAATAGATAACGAATTAGAATATATTCAAAAAGTAAAACAAATAAATGAGGGAAAAAACTTACATTACCATATTCTTACCATGGGATGCCAACTAAATGAAAACGACTCTGAAAAAATATGTGGCATGGCAGAAGAAATGGGCTATACCAAAACACAAGAGATAATGGATGCAGATTTAGTTATTTACAATACCTGTTGTGTGCGCGAAAATGCAGAAGAGCGTTTATTTGGAAAGCTTGGAGAAGTAAAGAAATTAAAAGAAGCCAAAGGCACTATTATAGCCATTGGTGGATGCATGATGCAAGAAAAACATATTGTGGAGAAAATTAAAAAAAGTTATTCCTATGATGTCATTTTTGGAACACACACATTGCAAAATTTTCCAAAAGATTTATATCATGCCATTTTAGAAAGAAAAAAAATTACCGATATTTTAGATATTGATGGAGAAATCATTGAGGGGCTTCCTATTAAAAGAGAAGATTCCATTCGTGCATCTGTTACTATTATGAATGGATGCAACAATTTTTGTACCTATTGTATTGTGCCATATGTACGTGGAAGGGAAAGAAGCAGAAACCCAGAAGATATTTTAAATGAGGTTAAATCATTAGCACAAGAGGGCTACAAGGAAATTACACTTTTAGGGCAAAATGTGAACTCATACATGCGCGTGGAAAGAGAAAAAGAAAATACTTTAGATAAAGGGGCAATAAACCGAATCGATTCTTTTGCAAAACTATTAAGAGCAGTAAACGAAATAAACGGAATTGAGAAAATTAGGTTTACTTCTCCTCATCCAAAGGATTTTACAGATGATGTAATAGAAGCAATTCGCGATTGCGAAAAGGTATCGAAGTTTATCCATTTGCCAATGCAATCGGGAAGTACAAATGTACTTAAGGCAATGAACCGCGTATACACCAAAGAGCAATATTTGGAATTAGTAGAAAAAATGAAAAAAGAAATTCCAGATGTAACTTTTTCAACCGATATTATTGTTGGCTTCCCAGGCGAAACGGAAGAAGATTTTGAAGATACCTTAGATGTAGTAAGAAAAGTGAAGTTTGAGCAAATTTTCATGTTTATCTATTCTAGAAGAGTTGGAACTCCAGCAGACAAGATGGAAAATCAAATTCCAGAAGAAATAAAACATAAAAGATTTGACCGATTAAAATCTTTATATGAAGAAATTCTAAAGAAGAACAATGAGCAATATATTGGGAAGACGGAAAACTTATTAATAGAGGGCTACAGCAAGACTAATAAAGATTTACTTACTGCCAGAACAGATACCAACAAGGTCGTAGTATTAGAGGGAGAAAGTAGCTTAATTGGAAAAGTGGTGCCAGTAAAAATAGTATCGGAACATATGTGGTATTTAAAAGGAGAAGTAGAAATAAATTAATAGTAACTCCGAAGTAAAAACATTTACAAAAGCGAACCTAGGAAATAGAATAAAGCTAAACAAAGGAAAACAGATAGATGAAAAAATAAGAACGTAGAAAAGAAAGAAGGAATGAACATGGCAGAATACTCACCAATGATGCAACATTATTTAGATACAAAAAATAAATACAAAGACTGTATTTTATTTTATCGACTAGGGGATTTTTACGAAATGTTTTTTGAGGATGCAATAAATGTATCTCGAGAACTAGAACTTACACTTACAGGAAAAGAATGTGGGCAAGAAGAAAGAGCACCTATGTGTGGAATTCCTTATCATGCTGTAGATACTTACTTGGCAAGATTAATTGCAAAAGGATATAAAGTGGCAATTTGTGAGCAGTTAGAAGATCCGAAATTTGCTAAAGGAATGGTAAAAAGAGACGTTGTAAGAGTGGTAACACCGGGAACCGTTATGGAAGCGAACCTACTAGAAGACAGAAAAAACAATTACATTATGTGTGTTTACAAAAATGGGGTTTATTTTGGAGTGACCGTTTGTGATGTGACAACAGGAGATTTTAGAACCACAGAGATAAAAGAGAGCAACAACTTTGCTGTATTATTAGATGAGATAGCAAAATATTCTCCAGCAGAATTGGTAGTAAATCCAATGTTTTTCGAGTGCACAGAAGAAATGAACAAATTAAAAGAAAGGTTTGATATTTATATATCTAGGATAGAAGAAAGAGAATTTACCGATAATTATGAACTATTATCCGTAAAATACAAAATTGTGGATGATGATGATAACCCTATTGAAGATATTTCTAAGTTTATGTTATCGGTTGCATCTACGAATGCTCTTTTAACATATTTGTTAGATACACAGAAAAACAATTTAGACCATATCAATAAACTAATTGTTTATCGTACTACCAAATATATGGCGTTAGATATTAATGCCAGAAGAAACTTGGAGATTACAGAAAAGCTAAGAGATAAATCAAAAAAAGGAACACTACTCTGGGTGTTAGATAAATCGGCAACTGCAATGGGAGGTAGAATGCTCAGAAGATGGCTAAATAATCCTCTTTTAGATGCAAAGCAAATCAATAAAAGATTAGATGCTGTGCAAGAATTAAAGGATAATATTATGCTAAGAGGAGACTTAACCGAAAGCTTGAAACGCGTATATGATATGGAACGTTTAGCAGGAAAAATATCGTATGGAAGTGCTAATGGAAGAGACTTAATATCCTTAAAAAGTTCTGCAAAACAATTGCCAGAAATAAAAAAGATTATGGCTGGAACGAAAACAGCATTATTGCAAGAACTTTATAACGAGCTTGACGTTTTAGAAGATATTTATGCTTTAATTGATAAAACAATTGTAGAAGAGCCACCAATTAGTGTAAAAGAGGGTGGACTCATTAAAGTTGGTTATGATGAGGAAATTGATAAGCTAAAGACAGCGACAACGGATGGAAAAAAATGGATTGTGCAATTGGAAGCAGAAGAAAGAGAAAAAACAGGAATAAAAGGGCTAAAAGTAGGATTCAACAAAGTATTTGGGTACTACATTGAAGTAACAAAATCCAATATCTCGCTTGTGCCAGATAGATATATTCGTAAGCAAACTTTGACCAATGGAGAGAGGTATATAACAGAAGAACTTAAAAATTTGGAAAATCAAATTTTGGGAGCAGAAGAAAAGGTAGTAAATTTAGAGTATAATGTCTTTGTGGAAGTTAGAGATAAAATAGAAGCACAAGTAGAGAGGTTGCAAAAATCTGCTGGAATAATTGCAATGCTAGATGCACTTTGCTCGTTTGCAACGGTAGCAGAAGACCAAAACTACGTAAGACCAATTGTAAACGACATGGGAGTTATTGACATTAAAGATGGACGCCATCCTGTTATTGAAAAAATATTGCCAAGTGGAAGCTTTGTACAAAACGATACTTACCTTGACAAAAGCGAAAACAGACTTGCTATCATCACTGGACCAAACATGGCTGGAAAATCGACCTATATGAGACAAGTGGCGCTAATTACTTTAATGGCACAAGTGCGGAAGCTTTGTACCAGCAAGCAGTGCAACCATAGGAGTAGTAGACAAAATTTTTACGAGAGTAGGAGCATCAGACGACTTAAGTATGGGACAAAGTACATTTATGGTAGAAATGATGGAAGTAGCACAAATCCTAAAAGAGGCAACTGCCAATAGCCTTGTCATCTTAGATGAAATAGGAAGAGGAACCTCTACCTATGATGGTCTATCCATTGCATGGGCAGTAGCAGAATACATTTCCGACAAAGAAAAATGCGGAGCAAAAACACTATTTGCCACACACTACCATGAATTAACAGACTTAGAAAATAAACTAGAAGGAGTAAAAAACTACTCCATAGCCGTAAAAGAAAAAGGAGAAGACATCATTTTCCTAAGAAAAATTGTAAAAGGTGGCACCGACGAAAGCTATGGTGTCCATGTTGCAAAACTAGCAGGAGTACCACAAGTCGTTACCAAAAGAGCAAACGAAATTTTAAAATCCATCGAAAGAAAAAATGTCCTAAATAACAAAAAAATGGAAAAGCAAGAAAAAGGGGTCGCAGATGGGCAACTTACGATGTATAATTATAAACTAGCAGAAATAGCACATGAACTTGACAAAGTAGACGTTAACGAACTAACACCAATCGAAGCACTCAACACTCTAGTGAAAATCAAAGAAAAAATGGTGTAATTTGGGGACAGGCGTTTTTCTCCACTTTTTTCCAAATTGGGGACAGGCCTTTTTGTCTCCTTTTCCAAGTGAGAAATAGAAGATTTTTAAAATACAAAAAAAGAGGAAGAAATTTCCTCTTTTTTAATGCCTTGCTGTTAACGATATCAGCAAATCAATATTATCATCTTTCGCCGCCTTATTTCTACGTATTGCTCCGCACTTTTGGCAACGAAAAATAATTACATACCCTTTTTTGCTATCTAATTCCACCCCAATAGGCTCTAATAGTCCTTTGCATTCTTCTTCTCTATCTCCAGGATTTTTATCAACATGCTTCGAATACAAGCACTTTGGGCAATGATTTCTACACGAATAGCCTAATGGCTCTACCTTTTCTCCACAATGTTCGCATACAAATGCTTCATCTATTTCTGTAAATTTTCTTCCCATCATTTCTCCTTACACATTAAAAATGCTTCCTCCAATAAACTCTCTTAATAGCGAATTCTTTGGAACATATTCATCTCCAATATCATCAAAATATTTTAATAGCTCATATAAACTTTGTGCTTCCGAATATTCTGGATGCATATTATCAATAGCCTTTAACAACGGCATCGCATATTTCTTAAGAACACTAATTTCATAAATAAGCGATGTATTAAACATACTGTCCGCATCTTCTTGGAATGGAAAAATATAGTTTTCCTCTCCTCGATTCACCATATCCCAGTTTTGCAAAGTGTGAAGAGCCTCATATCCTCTAAAGTTGTAATCTCTTACAAGCCTACGAATCAATCGTGTATCTGTTGTCGAAATTCGGTTATAATAATCAATATTTAATACTGTTAGAGCACTAATATAAATTTTATACTTTTGCTCTTTTGGAACCGATGCTGTAAGTTTGTCGTTCAAGCAATGGATTCCTTCAATAACAAGAACTTCATTATTCTTCATTTTCATTTTTTCACCATTGTAATGTTTTCTTCCAGTTTTGAAGTCGAATGTTGGAAGCTCGATTTCTTCTCCTCTCAACAATTTGCAGAGGTGATCATTAAATAAATCCAAATCAATTGCTTCTAATCTTTCGAAATCATATTTACCGTTTTCGTCACGTGGCGTTTGTTCTCTTTCCACAAAATAGTTATCTACTGAAATAGTAAGTGGTTTAATTCCATTTAATTTTAACTGAATGCCTAATCGTTGTGCAAAAGTTGTTTTTCCCGAAGAAGATGGGCCTGCAATTAAAATCATTTTGACGCCTTTTCTTTTTACAATTTTGTCGGCGATATCCGATATTTTCTTTTCGTGTAATGCTTCTGCTAGTAAAATAAGCTCCTTTTCGCCGCCTTCCTGTATCTTTTTGTTTAATTTATATATCGTATTTATGTCTAAAACTCTATGAATATCTTCGTATTCCTCTAGCGTATGTAGCAGTTTTTTCGTTTCCACATATCTATCAATCTTGTTTGGATTTTTCTTGTCTGGATATCGTAGCAAAAAGCCATCATGATACTTAATGACATCAAACAAATTGATATATCCTGTACTAATTGGCATTACCCCATAAAAATAATTATAATAATTCTCGCAAAAATACAAAGAAACTTCGTCCTTGTATTTATTGTCTAGTTGAAGTCTGCCTCTTAAAGTTTTTTCCTTTTGATAAAACTTTTCTGCTTCTTCTTTTGTCATTTCTATCTTTTTGATTGGCAAATCTTTATCCACAATATCCTGCATCTCTCTTTTGATATTGGCAATCATTTCATTTGTCACTTTCATATTTTCCACACTGCAAAAAATGGAATTAGATAGCTGACAATTTACGGTAAGAAGCGCTTTTGGGTATACGCGGTTAAACGCCATTCCCATAATATAGAGAATTCCTCTTTGATAAACTCTTCGTCCATCTCTTGTCGTAATATCAATTGGTAGTACATCGTCTAGATTTTCCACCTCGATGTCAATAGGTCTAATTTCATTTTTATATTTGCATGCTAATATTTTTTTGTTTGTGTCTTCTTTAAATTTTTCTAAAGCTTTCATAAAACCTCCATTTGTTTCTTATTTATTATTTTATTCTACTTATTTTATTGTAACACACTTTTTTCTTTTTTTGTATCTTTTTATTGTATAGCATTCATCTACTTTTTGAACAAAGGCGAACAAAAACGTCTAAGCCCTAATTTGGAATAGGTAGAGAAAAAGGCCTGTCCCTAAATTGGAAAAAAGTGAAGAAAAAAGCCTGTCCCTAAATTACACCTCGCGATTCAAGTTGCCGTAAGTGTATTGCTTGCCATCGAGCTTTTCGCCTAAGTAAGCTGCTTTGGCAATTGTATTTATTTCTTCTATGGTTTCATCCAATAAATCAATGCGAAGAGAAGAAATTCCTGTATCTACATGAGTGATACTCGTTGTTTTGCTATTAAAAATTGTGGTAACTGTTTGCAAATTATCCGGTAAAATGCGAAACTCAAATCCAAGGCGGTCTCTTAAATAATAAGCATTATTGGTTTGACAACGCATCTTACAAGTTGGGTAGCATTTATTGGAAACTCCTAATAAACAATAATTCATTTTCATAATAGGAACATTGCCATACACAATAAGTTCTAAAGGCATATGTCCCTTTAAAGTTTGTTGCATTTGCTCAATATCTTCTAAATTCAATTCTGGAGACAACGTAATTTTACTAACTCCAAGTTTTTGAAAAGCAATACTACTTGCTACATTAAAATCGTTTAAAGTAAAGTTACCAATAAATTCGTATTTCTTTTTATAATTCTCTAGTAAAACAAAATCTCCCAAACTTGCAACCACAAATCCGGCAATAGGATACTGCTTTAGCATATCTTCTAAAAAATGTTTAACAATATTTTTGTAGTTGGCTTTTACGATGGCTGGCATGTAAATATAGGTTGGAAAATTAGCAGTAATTGTCTGCAAAGCAGGAATATTTTCTTTTCGGATAAAATAGCGAAGCGGAACATAGGCACAAGAAATATACTTTTTAGACAATTTGCTATAATCAAATTCGGGATGGATAATGTTAAAATAAGCAGAAACTGTTCGCCCAGCATCAGTCGTTGCATCTTCAACTATTTTTCTTAATCCACTTACAATATACTTATTACATTCTGCCTTTATTTCGCATTCCTCTAAGTGAGTTCTTCTGGCATGTTGCGAAAGAATCAAGTTCTCTAACTTTGTTAATGCCATTCTTCGAATTTCGTTTAATTCCTTAATACTAAGGATAAACACATTTTCTTCTAAGTCAACATTTATTTCTTTAAAAGCAAAAGGGGTATCGGTTGTTTTATTTATTTGGGAAATAATACGCTCTTTCGTGATAGGGCTATTAACAGCTTCTTCTGGAACTAGGGAAGACTGCACTCTTACTGAAAGGCGGTGATAATCTTTATTTTCTGGCATAACAATATATGCCTCAAGTTCAATTGGACTACCTTTTTTTACGGTAATATGGCAAGCTAATGGTAACTTCTTATTTTCGGTACGATAGGATTCTCTTGCTTTTTCTAGCTGAGTCTTGCTAGATAATTTATACACTTTATCTCCTACATGAATATTTCCTTTCATTCTGCCAATAATAACGGTTTGACCAATCGAAGCAGAAGGAATATTCGCATTTTTTTGCATTAGCTCAGAAACGGTATATTTGGTATTTTCTTTCTCGAAATTGATGGTATCTCCAATAGCCAAGTTTTCGTTTAGCAATAGCTTAATATGTCCTTTTAATTTATTGTAGCCTGCGACATTTCCAATATATAGCCCCATATTATTTGGCTTTTCTTTGAAAACAAGGTCGCGATTTTCATGGTTAGAAAGATGACCAGAGGAAAAACCGCCCCTGTTAAAAATTTGCTTTAATTCCATTAGGTCTGCTTCATCGACCACATATTCTTGCTTAGAAAGCACCATGTCGATATATTTTCGATAAATACGTGTAACGGTTGCAACATATTCTGGTGATTTTAATCTTCCCTCAATTTTAAAACAGGTAACGCCAGCTTGAATTAACTGAGGAAGATACTCTAAGGAGCACAAATCACGAGGGCTAATTAAGTAGCCTTTATCGATTACTGTTTCGGTAAGACGCGTATTATTAGAATAGTCCTCTTTGTTATTACATGGTGTTTCCTTTTTTTCCATTAATTCATAAGGAAGCCTACAAGGTTGAGCACATCTGCCACGGTTGCCAGAACGTCCTCCTACCATACTAGAAAAGAAACATTGCCCAGAATAGGAAATGCAAAGTGCACCAT
>CALXKT010000005.1 GCA_944388985.1 uncultured Clostridia bacterium
ACTGCTTGACGTTGCATGTTAGCACCCATTAGAGAACGTTTTGCGTCATCATGCTCTACGAATGGAATCATTGCTGCAGCAACAGATACAAGTTGTTTTGGAGAAACATCTACAAAGTCAACTTTATCTTTGTCAACCATTGTAATTTCTTCTCTCATTCTTACTTTTATCTTGTCATTAACAAATTTTCCGTCTTTATCTAATGGCTCTGATGCTTGTGCAATAATATATTTATCTTCTTCATCAGCAGGCATATAAACTACTTCGTCTGTTACTTTTCCTGTTGCATGGTCTACTTTACGATATGGTGTTTCAATAAATCCATATTCATTAATTATAGCAAATGAAGAAAGTGCTGATATTAATCCAACGTTTGGTCCTTCTGGAGACTCAATTGGACATAGTCTACCATAGTGAGTATAGTGAATATCTCTAACCTCAAATCCTGCTCTTTCTCTTGAAAGTCCTCCAGGTCCTAATGCAGAAATTCTTCTTTTATGAGTAAGCTCTGAAAGTGGATTGGTTTGATCCATGAATTGAGATAATTGTGAACTTCCAAAGAATTCTCTTATAGAAGATGTAATTGGTTTTGTATTAATTAATGTTTGTGGTGTTACAACATCTAAGTCTTGAATTGTCATTCTTTCACGAACCACTCTTTCAAGTCTCGTTAAACCAATTCTAAATTGATTTTGTAATAACTCACCAACACAACGAATACGTCTGTTTCCTAAGTGGTCGATATCATCAATGACACCTAGTCCATGGTCTAAATTCAACAAATAACTGATAGATGCAATAATATCTTCGGTTGTAATGTGTCTTGGAACTAGTTCTTCATATCTTTCTTTAATAGCATCATGAAGTTTGTCCTCTTCTGTTGTATCTAAGATAGATTTTAGAACATTGTAATTAACGTATTCTTTTATATGTAAATCGCTAACATCAACATTTGGTAAGAATTTATGGATATTTACGGTTCCATTTCCAATTACTCTTACTTTCTTGTCATCTAGCTTAATGTCAACGATGTTTAATCCTGTATTTTGGATGTTTTCTGCTACTTCTTCTGAAATAACAGCATCTTTCTCTACTAAAACTTCTCCTGTCTCTGGATCGATAATATCTGCAAAAGCAACTTTTCCTGCTATTCTAGAAGCTAAACTTAATTTTTTATTAAATTTGTATCTTCCTACTTTTGCTAAGTCATATCTTCTTGCATCAAAGAATAATCCATTGAATAGATTTCTTGCTGCATCAACGGTTGGAAGTTCTCCTGGTCTTAATTTTTTATAGATTTCAATTAATGCCTCTTCCCCAGTTTTTATTAAGTCTTTTTGAATGGTAGAAGTAAGTTTTGCTTCTTCTCCAAATAATTCTGTTATTTGCTCATCTGTGGTTACTCCAATGGCACGTAATAAACAAGTAACAGGAATCTTTCTTGTTCTGTCTACTCTTGCCCAAAATACGTCATTTGCATCTGTCTCATACTCAATCCATGCACCTCTTAAAGGCATTACAGTTGATGTATAAATTTTCTTTCCTGTTTTATCATAAGCAGAGTCATAGTAACATCCTGGTGAACGTACTAATTGGCTAACAACAACTCTCTCTGCTCCATTGATAATAAAAGTACCACTATCTGTCATAAGTGGGAAATCGCCAAGATAAATTTCTTGTTCTTTAATTTCTCCTGTCTCACGATTGATAAGTCTTACTTTTACGTGTAGTCTAGTAGAGTATGTTGCATCCCTTTCTTTTGCTTCTTCTACAGTGTATTTTGTTTTGTCTTCCATGTAGTAATCAAGAAATTCAAGAATTAAATTTCCAGAATAATCAATAATTGGTGAGATATCTCTTAAGATTTCTCCTAGTCCTTCTTCTACGAACCAGTCGTAGGAATCTTTTTGGACTTTAATTAAGTTTGGCATTTCGATAGAATCGCCGATTTTAGCAAAAGTTTTACGAGAACATTTCTCGTATTTTAGTTCTTTTACTTCCAAAAAAATCACCCCTATAAAAGATTAAGCAGAATTAAAATATATATTCTCTTACTGAAAGTCCCTCTTGTTTTCTATATTATGTATACGTTTTTATGGTTTACTGCTCTCTAAACCTTTATTTCCGTAAATAATATAGGAACAATTCCTCTTTCAGTTCGATTTACATAACAGAATAAAAAACGGCAATAAAAAGGTAGGTTGGCATTTTTATTTTTGCCAACGAACCTTCTTCTGTTTATTTGTTAAAATTTATTTTTTAATACAAACTTTTTAATTTTAACTCTCATTCCCTTCAAGACAATATATTATTTCTAATGCCTCTCTAAAATTCAAGAGTTTCTTTAAGTTTTACCACGCCGAACGATAAAACTCCTATACTATATTATTTTATAATATTTGATGCATGCTTGTCAATGGTTTTTAGGAAAGTTTTGGAAGTTTTTATGTATAAATTTGTTTTTATTCTACCACAATTTTTGCTTTTTTTCTACCAAATATGCTATAATAGCACCATGATGGAAAAAATAGAAAGATATAAACATTTAAATAAATACTTGAAAGAAAAGTTTGGTGAGCGCACTTTAAAAATTTGTATCGACGGCGGTTTTACTTGTCCTAATCGTGACGGGACTAAAGGAACTAGTGGCTGTATTTTTTGTAGTGAAAAAGGCTCTGGTGAACATATTAAAAATAGCTATAGTACCACGTCTACTTTACAGACTAATACCATTATTAGGAATAATACAAAAATAGCATTGGATTATTGTTATGCAAAGATTTCTGCACAAGTTAAAAAGTATTTCCAGAGCTACAAGGCAGAAAGAGCAAATAAATTTATTGCCTATTTTCAGAACTTTACGAATACTTATGATAGTTTAGAGAATTTAAAGAAGAAATATGATGCTGCATTAATCGATGAAAGAATTGTTGGACTAGAGGTAGCAACGCGCCCAGACTGTATTACAGAGAATATTGCTGAATTGTTGAAAAGTTATACTAATAACTATTATGTATGTGTAGAACTTGGTTTACAAACTGCGAATGAAGAAACTGGAAATTTAATAAATCGATGCTATAACAACGAAAATTTTACAAAAGCGGTTACTATTTTAAATAAATACGGCATTGATGTTGTAACACATGTTATGCTAGGTCTTCCTAAAAATACAGAAGAGACAGAGAATCATAAAGATATTGCAACTACCGTAAATTTTATTAATCATCACTCTATTCAAGGATTAAAAATTCATTCTTGCTATGTTGTAAAAAATACAAAATTAGAAGAAATGTATCTAGCCCGGAAAATACATTCCTTTGACATTAGAACAATATTTAGAAGAATGTGCCTATGTTATTTCGCACATTTCTCCAGATATTGTTATACATCGTATATCGGGAGATGCCCCAAAAGATTTACTCGTAGCACCAAGTTGGAATGCTCATAAAAAGTGGATTTTAAATGGTTTCGACAAATTTCTACAAGAAAATGACCTTTTTCAAGGAAAATATTACAAAAAAATGTAATTTTTTTACTCTTCGACAGGTTTCTACAAATTCTGCACTTATATTATGCTATAATTGTTTTAATCAATAGAATATATTGATTAACTACTTAAATCTCTTGATTATACTTTATAAAATTTTTTCTTTGTAATCAAGGTAAACTCATTTGTTTCTAGAAAATGCCAATGTTAATATTCTTTCTATCATTGACATTTTCTTTTATTGCGCAGAATAAGGTTAAGTTAGACATTTCTTTGAAAAAAACTCGTTTGTGGCTGATAAGCATAACCCTCTATTTCCATCATCGTTAAAATAGCATTTATTTCTTGTATTGGTCTGTTTAATTTTTTGCTGATTTCATTAATATGAACTGATTCATTGGAAAGCACTCGATAAATTTCTAAATATTCTTTTGGCATTATTTGAGGTTGTTTTTCTTTCTCTTCTTTTTTTCCAGTTTTATCGATTTCGGCTGTTTTCTGCATTGTTTTTCTATTCTGCTCACTCTCTTGATCATTCTTTTGAATTAACTTTTTTTCTTTCCTCCATCCTATTTCTTGCATTATCTGCTCGGGTTTCGTTGCCAAAATAGCTCCTTCCTGTATTAATCGGTTTGTTCCAACACCTGTTGAAGTATATATATCATTTGGCACAGCAAATACTGGCTTTCCTTCTTCTTTTGCATATTTTGCAGTAATTGTGCTACCACTTCTATGTATTGCTTCTACCACTAATACAGCATCAGAAAGTCCACTAATAATTCTATTTCGTATTGGAAATTTGTTTTTATCTGGCTCTATTTCTGGTGGGTATTCTGAAATGATGCATCCACCATTTTCTAATATTTTGTGGAAAAGCCATTCGTTTTCTGGTGGAAAAATGTGGTTAAATCCGCCTCCTAAAACAGCAACAGTTTTACCTTCTCCTAAAATTGCAGCATTATGAGCAATTCCATCAATTCCGATTGCCATACCGCTTATAACACAAATCCCCCTCTTAGAAAGCTTTTCTGCAAATTCACTTGCCACTTTTCTACCATATTCTGTACAATTTCTAGAGCCTACAATTCCTACAGTATATTTGGAATTTAATAAACTTATGTTTCCTACTGCATAAATAATTGTAGGAAAGTTTTTTGTTTTCAATAATCTCTGCGGATAAGCTTCTTCTTCTACATCTATTTTTCTAATTTCTATTATTCTTCACCTTCTTTTTGACTATTATAAAATTTTCTTTTAGCTGTGATATAGGCATTGCTGCTGAAAGGAGGATTATATTTTTTATCTTTATATTTGTTCTATTTCAGAGTAAACAACATCTATAACATTTTGTAGTATATCTTTTGGTAAATCTTCTATCACTTGATATGTTCTGCTGTTTAGATCTAATGCTTTAATATGTTCACATAGGATTACTCCCGTTGTTTTTGTTCTATCATCTAGTGGAATATGAAGTGGAAAATGATTATTTGTATTTGTAATAGGGCAAACAATAGATAATTTTGTTTTCTCGTTAAATATATTATTACTTATTACTACTGCAGGTCTATATCCTGCCTGCTCATGCCCTGTTTGAGGATTAAAATTAATTTTTATAATTGTTCCTTGTCTTACCATATTTCTCCTCCTTTTGTTTCCCCCCAGTCAATTTCAATTGGCTCATAATCCCCTTTATAATCTTTAAATAGTTCTTTTATATTTTTCCTCTTATGTTCCTTTGCTTTCTCTATAATTAATTTTCCATCCTCTGCATTAATCTCTATCTCCTCGTTTTCAGACCATTTGACAGTATCTAATAATATTTTAGGTATTCTTACACCTTGACTATTTCCCCATTTTTGAATAGTAGTTGTCATGTTTACCAGCTCCTTTCGTATATACTTAGTATATACTTTTTTCAAAAAAATGTCAATATACTTTATAATATTTTGCGCAGACAAAAGTAATTTATACGTTACTATTCACGGTTTATTATAAGTTATAGCTATAGTCTAAAACTAATTGAATTCTAATTTTTCCAATACTTCCTATCTAAGCTCCTATACTGTATTGCCTCTGCAATATGTTTTGGCTCAATATTTTCTTTTTCATCCAAGTCTGCAATGGTTCTTGCTACTTTTAATATTCTGCCATAGCCTCTGGCACTTAAACCAAGTCGCTCAAATGCGTTTTGTACAATTTCTTTCGATTTTAGATCTAATTTACAATAAATATTTGATAAATGTGGTGTTAATTCGGAATTTGAAAAAATCCCATGTTCTTTGTATCTTTCAAGCTGTATTTTTCTTGCTTTATCCACTCTTTCTTTTATTTCTTCTGATGTTTCCACTCTTTCTTCACTTTCCAATTTATGATATTTTACAGGTGTTACCTCTACTTGTATATCAATTCTGTCTAATAAAGGTCCACTAATTTTTCCCATATATCTTGTAATTGCTTCTGGTGTACATGTACACTCTTTTTCTGAAGAGCCGTAAAAACCGCATGGACACGGATTCATAGACGCAACAAACATAAAGTTACACGGATAGGTAAGGCTTGCATTTACCCTGCTTATTGTAACTTCTCTATCTTCTAAAGGTCCACGTAACACTTCTAATGTATTTTTATTAAACTCTGGTAATTCGTCTAAGAATAAAACTCCAAAATGAGCTAAACTAATTTCTCCGGGCTTTGGAATATTACCTCCACCAATTAAAGAATTAATAGTAACAGTATGGTGAGGAGACCTAAATGGTCTGGTGAATAAAATAGGATTTTCTTTGGAAAGTAATCCTGCAATACTATGAATTTTTGTGATTTCTAATGATTCTTCAAAGGTTAAATCTGGTAAAATAGTGGGAATTCTTCTTGCAAGCATCGTTTTACCCGAACCCGGTGTGCCAACCATAAGCAGATTGTGCCCGCCCGAGCAGCAGCTACTTCTAAGGCTCTTTTTATATTTTCTTGTCCTTTTACTTCCGAAAAATCAATAGCATATTTTTGCTTTTCTTGTAGTATTTCTTGAATATTAGCCTCAGTGGGCTCTATTTCTCTATCTTCATTTAAATATTCTACTACTTCTCTTAGGTTAGTCGCTCCCATCACTTTCAATCCATCGACAATAGCCGCTTCTTTTGCATTCTCTTCTGGCAATATTACTCTTTTAATTCCCAGCTTTTTTGCTTCGATACACATTGGCAAAATTCCATTTATTTTATTCAATTTTCCATTTAAAGATAATTCACCAATAAAGACAGTATCTTCCAAATCTTGCCATCGAATCTCTTGAAAGTCTAACAATATTCCGACGGCAATTGGCAAATCGAAAAAAGAACCCTCCTTTCTGGTATCAGCTGGTGCCAGATTAATTACTATCTTCCTACTATGAAATTCATAACCAGAATTTCGAATAGCGGTTCTCACCCTTTCTTTTGATTCTCTTACTGTAGCATCGGGAAGACCTACTACCTCCCAGTTGGGCATTCCAGCAGACACATCGACTTGCACATCAACAAGAAAGCCCTCTAAACCTTGTAAGGACATACTTTTTACAATAGATAACATATTTAATTTTTACCTCTTTCTTTTGGAAATTTAGATTTAGAAAAAAATCTATTAGAAATAATATGGTATATATTACCATTTTTTACAATTTTTGTCAACTATCTTTTCATTTTTTATGCTTATTCTATGTTACTCGATGATGATTTTGCTAATTTTATAGAATTTGTTTGATATGATTAATTCGATATTCATTTCCTCGCAAATACACTTCAATTACATCAAGCCTTACAAAAGCATTTTCTAAGTGGTTAGCATATAAATAATATTTTACCGTACTAATCAAACGCTTCTGTTTTGGTCTATTTACTGCTTCAATTGGTCTACCAAAAGCTGTATTTGTTCTTGTTTTTACTTCAATAAAAACAAGTTCTTCTTTTTCTTTTGCAATAATATCGATTTCTCCTTGCCTTGCCACAAAATTTCTTTCTATTATGGTATAACCTAAATTCTCTAGATATTTTGTAGCTAAGTCCTCTCCTACTTTTCCTATTTCGTGCCTTAAATACAGTATAACATTCCTCCTTTCTTATTTCTAAAATTAAATATATGAACTATCCCTAATTGCTTATTAGTATGGATACTCTAATAAATCAAGAAGCATATCAAAATAAATAGCAATACTTCTAGCAAATTCGTCTTTTTTCATTAATTCCCTAATTTCCTCTATGGTAGCCCATTTGGCATCGATTACTTCCTCTTCTTGCAATACTAAGTTAGAAATTTCAACATCTTGTTTTACTAGCCAAACATCCATAAAATCAAATTTTCTTTTGAAAGATAAAATATATTCCATTTTATCTACCTCAATGTCAATTCCCAATTCTTCTTTGCATTCCCTTAAAGCTGCTTCAAAAGTTCCCTCTCCTGCTTCAACGCCACCTCCGGTTGGAGCCCACTTATTCGGAAAAGTATTTTTATTAGGAGAGCGCTTTTGAATTAAAAACTCTCCCTTACTATTTTGTATCCATATATGTACTGATTGACGATATTCTCCTTCTACTTTTACCTGTCTTTCCGTTGTTTTATTTAATGATTGTCTTTTATTGTCAAATTTATCTACTAATTCCATCTTTGCTTCCTTTCTCAGACACAAACTTGATTAATTTGTTCCTACTTTGTATCCTAGCCATTATACTATAAAACAAGGATTTTGAAAAGAGATTGCCATAAATTACTTTTGAAACAAGGGGACACACAATCCGTTTCAAAAGTAAAACGAATTGTGCGTCTCCTTGTTTCAAAAACTTGAACGATTAGGAGTGTCCCTTTTGTTCAAGAGGCACTTCTGTTGATTATTTCTTTTCAAAGGTAATTGTTACTTTAAATAAGTCTCCGTCTAGATAAATGTTAAAACTACCTTCTTGTAGTTCGGTTAGACTTCTCGCAATAGAAAGACCCAGTCCGCTTCCTTCTGTATTTCGAGAAGCATCTCCTCTAACAAATCGTTGCATTAGCTCTTCAGTACTAATGTTTAATTTTTGTTTAGATACGTTTTTCAATTGTATTAAAACTTGATTGCCCTTTTCTATAATATCTGTATAAACTCTGGTTCCCTCCATCGCATATTTAGCAATATTGGAATACATATTCTCTAAAACTCGATATACATAACGGCTATCGGCATAAATATAAGCATCTTCTTCTGGTAAAGATATTATTTCTTGTAAGCCCTGTGCTTTAAATTTATCTTCAAATTCTCCGGATACTTGCTTAATTAGTTCTTTTACATTTAATTTTTCTTTATTTAGTTTTATCGCTCCCGAAGATGCTTTTGATGCTTCTACTAAATCTTCGGTAAGTTTCTTTAATCTTTGTGATTTATTATCTAAAATTTCTAGATATTCTTTTGCTTTTTCTCCTTCAATTTTTTCTTTTTTTAGTAAATCTACATAATTAATAATCGAAGTAAGTGGAGTTTTAATATCATGAGAGACATTCGTAATCAGCTCTGTTTTGAGTCTTTCGCTCTTTAATTTTTCCTCTATGGCATTGGATAATCCCCCTGCAATATCATTAATTTCCTTTCCTGTCCCCTGCATTTCTTTACATAATTCTGTTTCTGTTAAATGAATATCTGTATCTCCTTGATATAAAGAATGAATCGTATCTGTTATTTTGTGAAAAGATTTTACTCTTTTCATAAGTAAGTTTAAGGTAACAGCATATAAAATAACCGTAAGGACAAACCCTGGAAATCCATCTGACCACATGATAGCAAAACAAAATAAGTTAGCTACAATAAATAGAATAAAGTAAAGAATTACTTTTTTAGTCGTTTTTAGGTTAGCTATAAGGTCTTTGGTTTTTACATAAATCCAGTAAGCAATCGTTGTTTTCCAAAAAGTATGTGTTTTTATTCTTTTTACCACTGTTTCGAATAATAAGATGCATGCAAGATAGATAATTAAAAAACCTACCGCAGCAATGGAAATGCCTAATGTAAATGTTACAATTGTAGAAGCTCCTCCAACGCTCAAAGAAAGTACTGCCCCAATGCATCCAATCATAATGGCAATAAAAGTCGCTAATTCGATTTTAATTTTGTCAAACCAATTAAGTGCTATCCCCTCTTGCTTGCTCGACCTTCCCACTCCTATGATAATGACTGGTACTAAAGCTATCATTAAACCAATTAAAAGTGGAATAAGAACAATTAAATTTTGATTTACTAAGGACAATGTATTGTAAAGTAATTGGTCAGTATAAATACCATCTACATATTCCATTTCATCTAATAAAGCTGTATAAATGGTATAATTATTGGTGGCAATCTCCTCTGTATTTTTATCTTGTTGTTCATCATTTCCTAAATCGCTCGTTTCTACATTTCCGATGGTTTCTATTCCTTCTTCATCTAGTCCACTATTAATATACTCAATATTTTCATTACTTAGTTTTTCTATGGTCGTTTCTATATTACCATCTTGGTATTTCCAATTCTGCTCATTTTCCATGATTTTATTTCTGATGTTTTCTAAATTACTCGTATCAATGGAATATCCCAGATTGGTATAGGCTTCTTTTGTATCATTATCTATAACAAGCCAAATGACATTACTTCCTCGATAGTCTGTATAATAATGAATGTTTTGCACTTTCTCATTATTCTCTATCTTTTCTGTATGTGAATAATAATAAGAGTATGCGGTTGTCTCGGCATCTTCTTTTAACAATCCTACTGTAGTTAATGCTCCAAAGATTCTATTGGCATAATCTTCTGCAAATGTATTCGTGTCATAAAAATTCGTCCCTGCTTTAATCGCATCTTTTTCTAATGGATACGACAAGCAAAAGATTAATAAAACAAGGATAGTAACTAATATAGGAAATAATACATAAGAAATATTCTTTAGTACACGTGGCATGCAAACCTTTTTCTCCATTTTTTGCTCCTTTCAATTTATGATAAATATTTAATCCAAATTTTCTATTTTGTATCCAATTCCCCAAATTACCTTTAGGTATTTAGGTTCTCTAGGATTTATCTCTATTTTTTCTCGAATGTGTCTTATATGGACCGCAATAATATTTTCTGCTCCATAACTTTCCTCTTCCCACACATTTTCATAAATTTGTTCAATAGAATAAACTTTTCCTTTGTTCTTGGTTAAGAATTTTAAAATATTATATTCTGTAGGAGTTAGCTTTACTTCTTTTCCTTCTACTTCTACTGTTTTTGTAGAATCATTTATCATCAAGTCTCCAGACCTATAAATATTGCTATCTTCTTCCTTTTTTACCATTGCTCCCAAACTAGTATATCTGCGTATTTGTGAGTTTACTCTTGCAATAAGTTCTAGGGGATTAAATGGTTTTGTTATGTAATCATCTGCTCCATTATTAAGTCCTGCAATTTTATCATAATCTTCGGATTTAGCCGATAACATAATGATAGGAATTCCTTTTTCTTTTCGAATAAGATTTGCCGTTTCAATTCCATCTAATTTTGGCATCATGATATCAAGAATAATTAATTGAATATCATCGTTTTTCTTTAAAATATCTAAAGCTTCTACTCCATCATAAGCTTTTAAAATATTGTATCCTTCTTTGCTTAAATAAATCTCAATAGCTTTTACAATTTCTTTATCATCATCACATACTAAAATATTGTACATAAGTTATTTCATTCCCTTCTTAAATAATTGCATGTCTATTATAGCATATTTTGGCTTTTAGAGCCAATATTTATTTCATTCTCTCTTAACACGCTTTTAGTATACCAAAATTTTATTAAGAAAAAAGGGGGACTTTATTAATTTTTTATTAATTTTTAATGATTATTCTTTTTTAGAATCTTATACAAAGCATAGTCTTGCTGAACTAAGCAATGCGAATGCTTAAAAACTTAAAGTGGCTTACCAATGCAATTAGTACAACCTAATTTTATTGGCAAGCCATTTTAAGTTTCAGTTTCTTTTATCTCTATTCTATCTTTTCCTTACTTTCTCTTTCCCTTATCCTATCTTTGTACTCTATGTAATCCGTTAGTAGCAATTTGATAACCGCTATAATTGGTACCGACAAAAACATTCCCCAAAATCCAAAATAAGCTCCTCCTACGGACACTGCAAATATAACGAGAAGTGGACTAATTTTAAGCGAATTCCCCAAAATTTTAGGGTTAATAATATTAGCATCAATTTGTTGTAAAACAGTCACAATAACTACCATAAGTAATGCTTGTGTTAGTCCTCCTGTAAGTAGTGTAATAAGTGCTGCAATTACTACTGCAATAATGGCACCAAAGTATGGTATTAAATTGAAAATACCTATCATAAATCCTAGGAGAACAGCATACTTTACACCTAAAATAGACATTGCAATTGAAGTAATAACTCCTATAATAACACCGTCTATTAATTGTCCTGCTAGGAAATTAAAAAAGATGTTATTCGTCCTGTCGAAATATTTTCCCATATTTTTGTAAGTATTCTCCTTTAGCATAGCTCTTCCTAGCTTTTTGAAAAAATTCAAAATATCTTTTCTTTGTAACAATAAATAAACAGATACAATAATTGCAACAAAAAAGTCTAAAATCTTTCCCGCAATGTCTATTGCGCCTCTTGCATATTCGGCAAGCTTACTCATATTAAAAAATTGTTTTAAGTCAATATTTTTAATACTATTTAGAATATCAAACACAATTTCATTATTGAAAATAGAATTTTCTGGTAAACTCTCAATGCTACTCATAAAAGAAGTATAATAGTTTTGAATATTACTTACTAAATCAATAATACTGCTCGCAATAATTGGTAGCAAATAATTAATAGCAATTACAAGTACCACTAGTATAATAAGATATACGGTTAGGATAGATAGCCCTCTCGCTCGTTTATAAAGAAATTTTCTTTTCTTATTTTTTCGATAAAATCCTTCTACTTTTCGGCATGGTATGTATAGTAGATAGGCTATTAATAACCCAATAATAAAGGGCATTAATACGTCCAATAGATTTTTTACCCAATTTCCAATAGCCGAAAAATTATCCAATGTTTTATACACTAAAATGATGGCAACAGCAAATAAAAACCAATACAACCATTTCGTAAGTTTTCTTTTATTATTTTCCATTTTTCTTCCTTTCTTTTTTCTATTCACTTTCTGTCGAAAAGTCAATCTCAAGTCCTACAGGGCAATGGTCACTTCCCATTACCTCAGAGAAAATATAACTTTCTTTTATTTTTTGCTCAATGGACTTAGAAACAATAAAATAATCAATCCTCCAACCAGCATTTTTTTCTCTAGCATGAAATAAATACGACCACCAAGAATAACACTCTGTCTTATCTGGATATAAATAACGAAAAGTGTCGGTAAAACCAGCATTTAGCAAAGCTGTCATTTTCCCCCTTTCTTCATCCGTAAAACCGGCATTTCTTCTATTTGTTTTCGGATTTTTTAAGTCAATTTCTTGATGAGCCACATTTAAATCTCCACAAATAATAACTGGCTTTATTTTATCCAAAGCAACTAAATAATTACGAAAAGCATCTTCCCATTGCATACGATAATCTAAACGCTCTAACTCCCTTTTGGAGTTTGGCGTATAACAATTTACTAAATAAAAATCTGGAAATTCTAAAGTTATTACTCTTCCCTCTTTATCATGCTCTTCTATTCCAATTCCATAAGTAACGTTAATAGGTTTTATTTTCGAAAAAACCGCCGTTCCAGAATATCCTTTTTTCTCAGCACTATTCCAATAGCAATGGTATTCTTTTACTATTTCCTTTATGCTATCTCCTATTTGATCTTCTTGCATTTTCGTTTCTTGGATACAAAAAATATCGGCTTGAATTTCTTTAAAAAAATCTTCAAATCCTTTTGTTATAACAGCTCTTAATCCATTTACATTCCATGATATTAGTTTCATTTTTTCTCTTTATCCTTTCTCTATTTATCTAAAACCCTAATAATTTTATTCTTTCTATTTTCCTATACTACCAAAATTTCAAAAAGGAGATGGTATCCCCATCTCCTTCCTATTTTTCTTTCCTATAAAGAATTAAAGTATACATTTCCGCCTATAATTTCTCCAGAGTGATATCCTGCTGCTCTAAACGATAAGTAAGTATGGTTTCTCTTTCCATTTAAAGCATCTATAACCGCTTGTTTTACATAAGATGGATAATTTCCATTTAATCTTTTTCTCCAATGGTTATCGATAGAATAACAGAATTGACTTGGAGCTTTATATTGGCTTAATGGATCAGAACCATATCTTCTCCAACTACTACTTTGTGTTCTGTTACATGCAGTAGTAATAACGGCTAATGCACCCTCGTAACTTGAATTACATTCTTGTGCAGTAATAGCACATAATAAATCCAACTCACTAGCTGAATAGGTCCATTTTCCTCCATTATAAGTTGTCCTTGAGCCACCTCTTGTTGTTACTTGTTGTGTTCTTACTTCTATAATTTTATCAACAGGCTCTTTTATTACTTTTTCTGAAATCTTTGTCTTTTCGATTTCTTCATCATTTTGATATTTTACTTTATACGTAATTTCTTTAATACCATTAATACCTTTTTGTACAACTCTATCTTGTTTTTTTCCACTTCCCGATGTAACATCTTTCGTGATAGTTTTAAATGGTATTTCTTCTTTTTCAACTACTATTTTTTCTACAATCGTAGAATAATTACTTAAAATATCTTCTGTTGTTACATCTGTTGACTTCTCAACTTTTTCTGAAACTTCTACTTCTTCTTCGGACTCTTTTGTAATTGTAATCGTATTATTATCGGATAATTCTTCAGTTGTATCTGGCGATACTTTTTCGTCTTCTAATAATACAATATGATTTTCGTTTAAAATATCTTTGATACTTGTTTTGGTAGTTAGAACATCCATTTCATAACCACTAGATAATACTATCTTTACGTTTCTTACTTGGACATTACCTGCCATTACGCCAACGCTTAATAGAAAAATAAGTATAATACTAATACAAACTATCTTTTTCAGCGATATAGACGCTTTATCATTATTTTTCATACGAAATTTGTTCCCTCCTTTAAAAGCAACAAATTTATTATAGCATATTTCATTTTTTCTGTCAAATTTTGGTCAATTTTCCAAAACCCGCTCTACTACTATTATATTCAGCTTGTACGAAAAATATTACAAATTTTTAATATTTTGTTACAATTCACAAAAAAATTACATAAAAGTCGCAGAATAGTTGTATAATAAATAGTAATATGTTATGATAATATTGAAATTAAAAGAAGGAGGAAACAAGTTATGTGGTGGATTATACTTATTATTATTGCAGTAATTATCGTTATCTTTATTGCACTTTATAATAGTTTGGTTACCATGAGACTTAGAGTAAAAAATGCTTGGAGTCAAATTGATGTACAACTACAAAGAAGATTTGACTTAATCCCAAATTTAGTAGAGACAGTAAAAGGATATATGGAACATGAATCTGAAGTGTTAACAAATGTTACCGATTTACGTTCTTCTTGGTCAGATGCTAAGACAGTGGATGAAAAAGCAAAATTAGATAATGCTTTATCTGAATCTCTAAAAACGATTATGGCAGTTGCAGAGAATTACCCAGATTTAAAAGCAAATCAAAATTTCTCTGAGTTACAAACAGAGTTGACCAATACTGAAAATAAAATTTCATACTCTAGACAATTTTATAACGATACTGTAACAAGATATAATACAAAATTAGAAGTATTTCCTTCTAACATTATTGCTTCTATGTTCCACTTTACTGCTGAATCATTATTTGAAGTAGATAATGCGGATGCAAAGAAGAATGTTAAAGTTGACTTTAATAACTAAAAACTTAGGCGATGAAACTTGTTATTAACACAGATTTTCATCGCCAATCACTTTTCATGTTAAGCATTAATAAATCAACTTTATGAAAAACTAAATTTTAAATTTGATATAGCAATAGTATCATTAAAATTTCATTTAAAAAGGATTGATAAAAATATGTATGAAGATATACGAAATAATAAAATAAAGACAGGAATTATTGTAGGAATTTTTATTGTAGTAATAACTCTTATTGTTTACTATATTTGCATGGCATTTGATTTAGGAATTATTTCTATTGTCATTGCCATGGTATTTTCTATTGGTTCTGCATGGGCTTCTTACTATTATAGTGATAAAATTGTTCTCTCTATCAATAAAGCGCATGAAGCAACTCCAGAACAATATGAAAAATTAAATAATATTTTAGATGGACTAATGGTTGCTTCTGGGTTAGAAAATCGTCCTAGACTTTATGTGGTGGACGACCCACAACCAAATGCTTTTGCCACAGGAAGAAATCCAGAAAACGCTGTCATATGTGTTACAACAGGTTTACTTGAAAAAATGGATTATTACGAACTAGAGGGCGTTGTAGCACACGAATTATCCCATATCAAGAATTACGATATTCGCCTTTCTGCTGTTGTAAGTGTTATGGTTGGATTTATTGTTATCCTTGCGGATTGGGTTAGTAGAGCTCTTTTCTGGGGAGGTTTTCGAGACAGAGACAGTGATTCCAAAGGAAATCCAATCTTAATGCTAATTGGTCTCATTTGCCTTATTTTAGCTCCTATTTTTGGCCAATTGATGCAATTGGCACTTTCGAGACGTAGAGAATTCTTAGCAGATGCCAGTGCTGTAGAACTTACTAGAAATCCAGATGGTTTAATTTCTGCCCTACAAAAATTGGACTCTGACCCAAATGAATTAAAAACAGCCAACAATTCCACTGCTCACATGTATATTGTAAGCCCATTTAAAGCAAATACTCAAGATGGAAAGAAAAGAAAAACGAGTTTGTTTTCTACTCACCCATCTATTGATGACAGAATTGAGGCAATTAGAAATTTAAAATAGAAGAACCCTTTGGCTCTTCTATTTTTTTATTTCAAATACATTGCATGCATTTTGATACGTCACTTCTGCAATTTCTTCTACAGATAGCTGTTTTACATTTGCTATTTTCTCTGCAATATAGTGTACATTCCTTGAGTCATTTCGCGTTCCTCTATGTGGCTCTGGGGCTAGATAGGGGCTATCTGTCTCTATTAGCATTCTATCTAGCGGAACCATCCCAATAATCTCATCTGCATTTTTTGCATTCTTAAAAGTAACTGGTCCTGCAAAAGAGATATAGAATCCCAATTTTAAAGCTTCTTTTACTAACTCTCGATTAAGCGGACAACAATGAAATACTCCTTTTTTGACTACTTCCTTTTCTTTTAAAATTGTTAAAGTATCCATTACTGCTTCTCTGGTATGAATTACAATTGGTAAGTTCAACTGATTGGCTAAAGTTATTTGGTCTTTAAAAACAGTTCGTTGCAAATCCGCATTTTCCTTGTTCCAATAATAATCTAGCCCAATTTCCCCTATTGCAACAATTTTCTTGCTTTGCATCTCTTTTTCTAAAAAGGTATTTAAACTCTGTAGTTGCTCTTTCCATTCTTCCATTGTTTCTGGAATATCATTGGGAGAAATTCCAGATATGGTATATATCCAGTTATATTTTTTTGCAATTTCCAGTGCTTTTATTGAAGATTCTAAACTATAACCTGCATTAATTAACTTTGTTACACCAGACCTATATATAGCATCTATCGTTTCTTCTCTATCTTGTTCAAATTTTTCATCATTATAGTGTGCATGGGAATCAAAAAGTTCCATTTTTTATTTCACCTTTCCTAAAAACAAAATGTTTAAATCCAAATAATGGTATTCTTAATCTCATTCAAACACTGCTACCGCACTAGCTACCGCATACTCTTTAATATGCGAAATACTAATATCGATATCAACTAATTTAAAATTATCCACAGTCTCGCCCATGTTTCGCACTAACTTATCCACATTTAATACAGGTTTTCCACTTTCGTTGTTTCTAACCTCAATATTGGTCCAAAGTGCATCTTCTCTTCCCTTAATATAGGCAGATATTGCTTTAAAAACCGCTTCTTTCACCGCAAACCTAGCCGCAAAATGTTGATACTTACTAAGTCCTGTTTTATTACAATAATCAATCTCTTCTTCTGTATAAATCTTATGAAGAAATGCTTCCCCATTTTCTTGAATTGTTTTTTGTATTCTCGCGACTTCTATTATGTCAATTCCTGTTGTTATTTTCATAAAAGCCTCCTTGTATATTCCTTATATTTTTTCAATACATAATTAATTCTTTCGTATTAAATTTATTTTTAATTTTCTCCTATTATATCATTTAGTATAATCTGTTGCAATCTAATTATTTATTTTTTCTTTTTGAGTGACTATACATTAATAAGATTTTATTGTACAATTTATTCTACTAAATTCAACTTATGAAATTATTACTATATAATTAAAATTATTTGCATAAATTTTACTAATATTTTAAATTTAAAACTATTATTCTGCAATATAAAATTAATCTTTTTATATCTTGACATATTTTAACTAACAAATTATAATGCTAATAGTTAAAGCAAGAGCTTCGTAAAAATAAATATAGAAGTGCAATATGTATTAATTTAAAGTGCTTCTGTAATATCAGTTACTCAAGATAGGGTTATTGGTACAGTCACTTTCGTATTTTACTTTAAGGGAGTTCAGAATCTGAACTCCCTCTTATTAAATTAATAGTAACAGAGGTAAAAAGGGATGAAAATAGAAACAAAGCTAGCATTTAAAATGATGCAAAAAAATATAAAGAGAACACTATTCACGATTATAGCAATAATCTTATGTGCAACAATTTTATTTACTGCAATTTTCCTAATTGCTAGCATTAAAAATGGTATTACTGAAAATATAAATACGGCATATAATGACTATCATATCCTTATAAGAAATATCAATATAGACTCCTTAAATAAAATAAAAGAAAAAGAATATATCGATAAAATCTATCTGCAAGAAGAAGATAAATCTCCATTAGAAGAAATAGATAAGAATTATCATTTTAAAAAAAATAATAACTTCAATATATTTATCAAATATAACAACGCAAGAAAAGTCTGTGATTATTCTACTGATATTATTAAAACTTTAGGTTTAAATATAGCAGAATTAAAGAATGGAGAAAAATTAGAATTTAATCAGAGATTGCTTACTACATACGGCCTAATAGATATCGAAATTGTAGATGAAAATCATTCTCCAGTATGTAGAGCAAGGGTTAACTATTCTTATGTAATAGATATTATAATAGCAGTAATATTGGTAGTTTTTTGTGCATTATTTATTATAATACTATATAATGCGTTTTTGATAACGATTAATGAAAGAAAAAAAGAATATGCTGTTATTAGTAGTGTTGGTGGGACAGAAAAACAAATTCTAAAAATGATATTCATAGAGGGTCTTGTAATGGGCATAATAGCAATTGTAGTAGGTGGATTTTTATCTTTCCTATTTACTAATATTATTTTAGATCTCCTAAATAATATTGTATCAAATACTGGATATCATTTTAGATTAATATTTGAAGCTAAATATCTTATTTTATCATTATTTATTATAGTATTTAATATTTTTATCTCCTCAATTATTCCGAGCATAAGAGCAAGTACAACCTCTGTTATGCAAGATATTCGAAATAACAAACAAATAAAATATAAAAGAAAAAATACTATATTAGAAAAGATACTTCCAATAGAAGGTAAGTTAGCAATAAAAAACATAAAAAGAAATAAGAGTAAATACAAAACTATTGTTATTTTACTTGTAGTATGCATGACATCATATATCACAGTTAGTACATATATTAATTATGAAAAAGTAACAGCAGAGTTAGTAAATGAATATGATGTTGATGCAGAATTACGACTAGATACATCTTTAAACATAGATTACATAACCTTATTAAAAAATTATGAAAATATACATGAAGATAACTTAGATTTTATAGAATACAAAATAACAGGTTTATCTTTTTTAGTGGAACCAGAAGAGGCACTTATTACAAATAATCTTACAAGAACTTATGAAAATGGTCAAAAAAGTATACAAATAGTAGTAATTGGCCTAGATAATACAACTTACCTTGATTATATTCACAGATTAAATGGTAATAATGGAGATGCTATTCTTTATAATAACACTACGCAAATTGAAAAAGCAGATGAATTAAAATATGTTTATTCTCCAGTTTTTAAAGAAGATTATAATTTAGCATTAAGTATAATAGCTACCGATATATCAAATTATGAAATAGTAGATAATGAAATTTTAAATAGTAATATTATCCTAACAGATGAGCTTATGGATGGTTTTAAGGATATTCAAACAACCTATGGAGCTCCTACTATTTTTGTTAATATGGATACCTTTAATCGTATAGAAAAACAGGTTAGCGACTATGTTCCACAAAATAATTTCCGAGTTGAAAAATGGATTTGGTCTGATACAAACACTATCAATATAAGGATTAAATGTAACAATATTATCGAGTTTTCAAATTATATTGCAGATATTGCCCAAAAACAAAATATGATAATAGATGTAGAATACTACACTTTAGAAAACCAAGAAAAAATTATTTATATCGCCATCGTACAATTAATTTTAAGAATTATAATTATATCTATCATAGTAATTGGTATTATTAGTAGTGTCAATATTATAAGTGCTAGTCTATGGGAAAGAAAACAAGAGTTTAATTTATTAAATAACATAGGAGCTACCAAAAATAGTATTAATAGAATTCTAATATATGAATGTGTTTATTTATTTTTTAAAGCGAGTATAATATCCATTATCTTATCTATTCCAATACTATATGGAATTATAAAATATATGGAAAATATTATTGTTTTAAATAAATTATTGATACCATTCGGTAGTATCGGTGTTTTTTTCTTATTGTTATTTATCTTATCCTTGTTAATAACTAAGTTTATAATGAAATCAACAAAAGTTCTTCACATAGAATAAAAAATAATTGCAGTTTCAAAATTAGATTCACTGGATAGCTAAAAAACATTCTTGCAATTTGAAACAAGGGAACAAATTTTAAATTGTTCCCTTGTTTCAATGAACTTATATCATATAATATTTCACTACAGAAGAAGAATAGCAACAATATTTAAAACCACAACGGCGACAACAATAGCGATGGTAACCTTGTTGTTCTTGTTTAACTCTTCTACATTATGTTTTTTGTAAGTAACATCATATTCATTTTTTAATTTATAAAATGTTTTTTCTACTTCTAAATTTTCCATCCAGTTCTTTTCCATTTTTCTGCCAAATTCTTCATTGGTAATATCTTGTATCCATAATTTTTTCGTAAAATCCAAAAAGTTATTTTCTGCCTCTTTAAATTGTTTTCCAAATTCATAATTTAATTTCGCTAGCAACATTTTTTTGTATAATACTAATAAATAGGTATAGAGATATTCGCTTTCATATTTTTGTGGTACAATGGTAAAATTGGCAGTATTAATATTGGAAGTAAGTAGCACTGTACTAGAGACAGTAAAACCATACCTTATATACTGGTTTTTATAAATCGATCTATTTTCTTCTCTATTCTCTCGTGCAGAAAAGCTATCATTAATAATTTGTGAATTGGAAGGTAATACCGAACGATATTTTTCAAAAAGATTCTCTAGGTCTTCCTTCGTTGTATTTTCATTCCAATCTTTTTGATCTATGCATGTATAGGAATAAACAAAAAATTTTTCATTACCTATATTCGTCTCTTTGGAGGTATTATCTCTTCCCGTTAACTCTTTAATAAGTACAGAAATATCTTTTACGTCTTTAAATAGGTTTGACTGAATTTTAATATTTTCGTATTCTTTTAAATCGTAAGAAATTGAATTTATCTCTCGAAAACGATAATTAAAATTTAGAACATCAGAAAAATTTTCACTGTTTTCCAAATTGGTTTTAAACAATAGAAAACAAACTCCGGTTTTAAAGCAAATAATTTTTATTTCTGCTATTTCAAAAAAGATTCCGTTATTGCTTTCTACTTTGCCTTGCAACCTTTCTGGCAATGCATAATTAAAAATGTTACATTCTTTTTCTGAAAGTAAGGTAGCCTGCATAGTGGTATCCATTTTTGCAAAATCTTTTCTTGCCTTTTGATTTAATGCAAAAGACCAAAACATATACTGGCGCACAGCTGGTAGAAAGTACGTATACAAGTGAATATCTTTTCGTTCATCAAAAAGCCTAAGACTGCACTTCTTATTTCGCAATAGCCTTTGTAAATATTTTTTATATTCCTTTTGCTCTATCGTATACGGATAAATAAAATACGTATATTGGTATTTTGTCATTAGTTCCACAATTGATTCCTCCTATGTTCATTCCCTTTTATTTTTCGGCATATTCTATTACTTTCTTTATGTTTCATCTGTAAAATAGTACAAATTCAAATCTTCTCCTAAGTGCCATTTTCCTATAAATTCTACTAAAATATTATTTTCTAAGGAAAGCGATGGTGTTACTGCTACATTTCCAGTTGAATCAATAGCTCCCCATAATCCATTTTGCTTTACACTAGCATATCCATAATCGTTTTGTTCCCTCGCATCATCATAAATGTAATTTACTACTACATTTCCATTTCGATCTACAAAGCCATATTTGCCTTCTTCGTTTTGGCTTAGGAAAAGTGTATTTGTTGTTAGGATTTCTCGATTTGTTCTTTCCTCAAATCGGAAGTTATAGTATTTGTCTTTATCATCTTGTCTTACTCTAATATAGCCATTAGTTTCATTCACTTCAGAGACAATTACATTCGATAATTGCACTTGTAAGTTAGTATCCATTAAATCAGAAGTATAGTCTTCTTTCGTTGCTTCATAAATATTGGCAGAAGCACGATACACAATATTGGTGTATTGAGGCTCTACTAATGTATTTCCTTCTGCATTCATCACTCCGTATTTGCCTTCTCTACTTACAATGTAATTGTTACCTGTTGCATAAGTAATACTGTCATAATTCATTTCTAATAATTGGCGATTATCGGTAATAGATACAAGTCCATACTTGTTATTTTGCTCTACTACTGCATTTTCTCCTTGGATAGAGAAAATGTTATCATACGTTCCTGCTAAATATTCTTGCCCCTCTGTATTAACAATTCTCCAATCTTCTCCCTCTCGAGCAATATAATAATTTCCATTGCCATATACTGGCTTTACTTCATCATATTTATTTTCCACTGCTACGGATTTATTATAATTGATAACACCATATTGATTCTCATCGTTTATAACAATATAGCCATTTTCATATTGTGCAGAAATTGGTCTAATTTCCTTATAATTATTTTCAATAATAACAGAACCTGTATGATCCATTATTCCATAATGGTTATCCTTTTCGGTTAATAAGCTATTTCTTACCCCTTTTAAAGCCTCTATGGAATCATATTCTGGTGCTACAATTACTCTACCATCAGTATTGATAATTCCCCATTTTCCATCTTGTGAAACTTTAAGAATATCGGTCTCATACCATAAATTATTACTACTATCGTAGTTTTCAATTGCTTCTACTAAATCATATTCCGTAAATAATTCTTCTCCATTTGCATTTAATACGCGCGTGTCATAAGTATTATTTTCATAATTTGCATCTACTGTACAAATAAAGATTGCTTTCGAACTATCTGGAACCACTATATATTCGTCGTATTCCGGTTGGATAATGATGTTTCCTCTCGAATCAATAACTCCCCATTTTCCTTCTGTATAGACAGGAAAATATCTTAACGCTACTGTTTTTTCTTCTGTGGCACTTCTTGTGTTAAATAATCGGTTGATTCCTACTACAAACATTACAATAACGGCAATGGCAAGTAGTACTGCAAAAACTTTTTTCAAATTCAGTTTTTGCTCCCCATCATATCTTTTTCCTTTACTCATGTTATATTCATTCCTCCATATTGCATATTTTTCTACATGTATACTATATCATATTTTAGGGTGCTATTACAACAAAAAAACAAATTTTTCACAATTTTTTCACAGGCTGTACCTTGTCGGTCCCCACCTTAAGTCTCCAACTAAAAGAAAAAATGGACTCTAGTTAAGCAAAATAGTATCTTTATTCTAAACTGTGAATTGTAACTTTCGAAAACTGGACCAAAAAAGGAGTGTCCCAAAAGTTTAAGAACTTGAACAAAAGGCAGTAGTCCCTTCTGTTCAAGTTCTTAAGCTTTTCATTATTTCTTCGTTATTTTTGCTACAATAACAGACATGTCATCTTTTTGGCTACCGAAATCATTATCGATAGCTTCTCCTATAATAATATCGGCGATTTTCTGTGCATCGTTTGACTCGATATCCTCTAATAAATATTTAAGCCATAAATGTTTATTTATATATTCCTTATTGGAATCAATAACTCCATCTGTACACATTACAAGGATATCTCCATCTTGTAAGTCGTAGTCATATACTACTAAGTCAACATCGCTTAGAATGCCGGTTGGAAGTGTCATGGCTTTTAGCATCTGCACTTCTTTTCCTCTTTTTATGTAAGTTGGGCAAGCTCCGTTTTTAATGAATTCCATGTTACCATTAAATAAATCTAATATTTCAATATCTAAGGTAGCATACATATCTTCTTCTGTATTAGCCGATAGGGTTGAATTAATTAATTTCAAAGAAACATCTTTTTCAAATCCAGCTGTTAATAATCTTTCTAGCATTTTGATTGCAATTTTGCTACTCTTCATTGCTTCTGGACCAGAACCCATTCCGTCACTTAAAGCTAGCAAATACTTGCCGTCTTCTAGTTTTATTTGCAAACTGCTATCTCCCGATACAGGAGAGCCTGCCTTGGTCGATTTAGCTGTACCAATTTGTACATGGAATTTATCATCTGATAAATAGGTAAATTTGCAAGTATCTTTATTTAATCTAAGTCCACAAGCTTGTTTTTGAATCATCATTTCTTGTCCTAATACTTTGCTTAAAATCTTCCCTATTTTTTTAATGTCGCATTCGGTACCATCTGGATTGGTACAAATATTGGTATATACTTCCACACTATATCGTCCCGCATTATTTTGTTTAATGGCAATATTCTTTATTTCTATGTCTTTTTGTTCTAGCAACTTTAATATTTCTTGCTTTTTATCGGTAAATTTCTCTTCTTCTTTACGGATATCGTTTGCCATGTTGGAAATAGCTTCCGATACTCCTTTTAATTGCGAAGATACTGTTTTTTTACTCTCATCTAATTTTTTCTTCCAAATAAACTGAATCTTACTAATACGATAAGAATAATTAATCGCCTTTACCATCTGATAGATGTCTTCTTTGGCTTGTCCTTTGGTATTGTCAAACCCTACAATATAATTGTTGTTGTTTTCTAATATTTTCACAAAAGCTTTTTCTGTGATAACCTCATTTTCTAATAAATAATTAAAAATTTCCGTAATTAGTTGCTCCGTAGGATAATACATTTCTTCATAAAGCATATTTTCTTCTAAGTCTTCTATATTTTTCTTTAGCTCTTCTAAAAAGATATCAATATTTTCTTTTTCTTGTGCTTTTAGTTCTTCATCAGATAGAATAGTAGCTGCCGCTTCTTGATAACTCTCTGCCATATCATAAATCGTCTCTGATATGCTATTTAGTTTATAGATTGTATCTCTATTTTCCTCTAAGTCTCTTTCTGTAGTCTCTGGTAAAAGTTTTGTACTTCCTACTAAATCTTCGATATTAATTTCTACATTTTTTGGAATTGCAAAAAGTCCAATCGAAGCAATTAATATTTCTTGAAAATGAATTAGCTCTGCTGTATTTCCATTTACTGCATAAGCAAGCACTACATTTCCAATGGCAAACCCTACAATAACACCGATTCTTCCAAATTTATTTAACAATCCTGCAATTAGTCCCGAAATGGCATAAGCTGCAATCATCATTGGTTCTGTACCAGTAATTATTCCTAATACCACCCCTATCGTAATTCCTCCTGTAGCTCCTACCAATAATCCATTTTTCCAACCTAAAACTAACACAATTAAAATACTTAAAATGTTTCGAATGGAGAAACCAAAAATAGATAAATCCTCAAAAACAGTAACAGCAATGGCAAAAAGCAAACTTGTTCCCATTACTTCTTCAATGGTAAATGCTCTTCTTGTTCCAAAGTCAATGACCATTGTAATAGAGTTCACAAATATTTTATAAAAAATATAAGTAGTTAGCCCTAACATAATACCTGCTAGAAGTTCAAATACATAAAAATCGCGAAAGAACATTGGTACAATTTGCACAATGGTTACTGCAAAAAATAGATGTACTCCTATTTTCTTTTGCTCATTTACATTTTCTTGTAAACGCGGTCTTACGAATAAAATACTTACGAAAAATACAAAAGATGTGATGAAATATATAAGCAAACTATTAAATCCAAATTTAATAAATGTACCAATCAAAGACAAAAGATACATAATTCCTACCGGTCTATTATTGCTTAGTGCTCCGGCAATAACAGCTAGTCCAAATGGCATAAACGAAAATAAATAATTATTAGCACTAAAACCAACCATGGATACCATAAATGTAATAATATATAAAACAATATTTTGTTTCGCTAGTAGTCTTTTTAACACATCTTTTGCACTAACCTTTTTACTTTCTTCGTTTATCGCGCTCTGACGTTCTCTTACGTCTCCTGTTATATTTTGAAACATACCTATCACCTCTACCTTTTTATTTATGCATTAATGTTTTCTCTAAATTGTCTTTTCTTTTGTGGTTGTAACATTTTCATGCTACTTAATTATAATCTTTTCAAACCTATTTTTTTGTCACATTTAATCCATAAAATAAAAAAGTTTTTTACAAAATGTGATGTGTTATTCTACTTTGTTTTTTGTTTTTCTTTTTTTCGTATATCATTTTATCGCAAAATGCGGATTTTTTCAATAATTACGCGAAAATTAGATATAAAAAAAGGAGATACTTTAAAAGTATCTTCCTTTTATTTATGGCCTATGCCTTATTCCTTCTTGCCTCTTAGTAGTACAAATTTTCTGATTAGTACAATTCCGACAATTAAGATAATTGCTACAACTGCTATTAAGATATAGAAAATATGCACTTCACCAAATGGTGTTAAGATAATAATTCTTTCTGCAATGTTGGTATCTACCTCAGATGCATCATCATATAATGGGTCTTGGTTACCAACTACGGAATATGCCATTCTTCTACCTACGGTATTCGATGTTTGCAAAATTTCAACCATGTTTCCATAAGTCAAGTCGTCTTCTGTATTCTCAGGAGTAATCATTTGCGATAAGATTAATGTTTTGCTTATTTCTTCTCCTGGCTCTAATGCTGTATTTAATGTTCCGTTAATTAGAATTGTATTAAATTGTGATAATCGATTATTCGAATTTGTCTCTAATTTGCTGTTTACTAACTCTTGACTTAATAAGTCTGAAACAGTTGTTAATTCCCATCCGTTTTCTGTATTTACTCTACCATTATCGGTATTGCTATTTGCGTCATATTGTAAATTGTTTTGTACATAATCTACTATTTGATTTACGGTTGTTGTCGAAACGCTAGTTCCTGCTGTTTCTCCTAAGTAGTAGAAATCTTTGTTGTCTCCATTATCAACATAATCTACTTCACCAACGTTTGTAACTTTTACAATATACGTTACTTGGATGGTTGCACCATGCATTAACTCTTCGTCCATAGTTAATTGGATAAGTCCTTTGTCTGTTCCTGTTACAAGGTCGTCTATTTCTTCTCTGAAAGAATATCTATGTTTATCATCATCACCATAGTATTCTTCATACATTCCAATTTCTCCATCTTGAATAGCATGATCTTCTGCATCTATCTTTTCTTCATCTAGGTTGTATTCTTGGTGATCTTGCCATAATGCATTGTTTGCTGCTTCGTTAATATCAAATAGAATGGTTCCATTAATTAAGGTTACTTGTACATTTTCTACGGATTTATCAATTTCTAACTGTGCTTTTGGTCTTTCTACCAAACCGAAGTCGATATTTGCTAAAGTATAATTACCGTTTGTATCATTTTCACCTGAAGCAATTTCATTTGCTACATCGTCATCGCCATCTGTTTGAATTCTATCATATTCGAATTCTACTGCTATAATACCTGTCTCAGCTGTCATCTGTGTATTGTCTCTTAACTCATTATATAGGTCTCTCATTTCTTCTTCCGTATACTCTGTTTCATTACCATCCACATCTTCTAAATTATCGGTGTAAGCTGGTTTATCATAAGGAGAAGCTAATACTTCTGCTTTATGGTTGGTTACATTTTCATTACTGTATGGAATAACTTCCTCTCTACCTTGTAAATCGTTTCTTCCGTCTGCTGTCCATAAGTCTTTTGCGTCTGAGTAGTTAATTCCTGCCGTATCTGCTGCGCTAATATCATATCCGAAAGTATCTTCTGAAGACGCTGTATCTTGATCTGGGTTATAGGTTCCTGTTACGTTTTGTCCTGCTGTATTAACATATCCATAATATCTGTTTAAAGAATCGGTTGTCGTATCTTGGTCAATTCCAACTCTATTTTCGTTGTTTTCAAATCCTGTTTGATATAAGGTCGACTTAAAGTCTTGACCATTATAGGATACTGGATTTGAACCTCCATCGGCTGTTGTTAACAAGGTAGCATCGGTATCTCCGTAACCAAATCGAATGACATAGTCACCTGGAATAAATTCACTGAAAGAGTAATTTCCGTTTTCATCAGTTGTTGTACTTTGCCATTCATACTCTTCGCCGTTTGTACATTTTTCGATTAATTTTACGGTTACTCCACTTATTCCAACTTCATTATCTTCATCACGGATACCATCTCCGATAATAGAATCTCCTACTGTCATTGTTCTTTCGTCTTCCCAAACAACACCATTTGCTTCCCTTCCTAAGCTTTCATCTACAAATAATCGTAATCCTTTAGAACGGTCGGTATCATCTTCGAAGTGATGTTCATACATTCCGTCTTCTTCTTGTAAATCATCTTCTGACAAACTACCTGCTGTAGAATCCACATCGATTAATCCTGCAGAATCTGTTTCGTTCTTAATTCCATAGTTTGGCAATTGAGTGTTATCTCTATAGTAAGTTCTATAACCATTAATTTCAACATAGTTATATTTCAAAGAATTCTCATCATCTAATATAACGTCGCTTCCTTCACCTTTTACTTTGAAAGTTAAGTAAATATAAGCACTATCACCACTTTGTAGGTTATATCTTTCTAGTCCATTAATATATACATTTTGATATCCACTTCCAAGGTCATATTCAGTAACATCACCATAACGGCTAGTATCACTATCATCAACTGACTCAGCATTATCTATTGTTGTATATGTTCCTGTATAATGCATCATGTCATAGTATTGGTCATCATCAAATCTTCTTTCTAAGGTTACCCAAGATAAGTCTGGCATAAAGTCATAATCCTCATCATAATAGTCTACTAATTCCATTACTTGGTTTACCGTTGATTGTGATTGATTTCTTACAATTATTTGATATGTTACATAAACTTCTAGTAGATCTCCTCCATTTTGTCCAGCAAATTCATGGTCTGATGGGAAGAGTGCTCTATCATAAGTAGAGTTATAGTAATTCTCGTAATCTTGTATTCTTAAGTGAATATCCCAGAAGTCTGCATCTTCATTTTCTCTCTTGTCGTATTTATAGACCTCTGTTTTTCCATTAATTTGTGTTACAGCTCGATACAAGTCTTTTCTTAATGTTAAGTCACTATCTTGCCTTATTGCTAAACCTAAGTTTATTTGCAATTGTCCCGGGTAAACATTAGGAATTGTAGTTTCTGCTCCCATTTCTGTAAGAATGTGATATTTATGGTTTTGTTCTGTTGTGTGAGGAGTTATATATTTTTCACCTGTTCCTCTATAATAGTAGTCATGGTTTGAATATTCTGTTACTTCTCCATTATAGGTACCCTCATGATAACAATCACTTTCTTCATAGCTATTGTTTGGATATCTATTTCCATCTGCTACTTTAATCGTAAACTGGTCATATACTGGATATTGGTCATAGTCATCTCCATTGCTTGCATTTTGATTTTTACTGTAGGCATCTATTTTGGTATCTTCAATAAATTGTAACATTTGCCATACTTCTGTATCTCCTCCAGCAATTTCGGAGTAAATTTGTTTTAATTCATCATCATTTGGATATTTTCTATTTTGGTCAATAAATTCTTTTATTGCAGTACTAATAGCACCTTCTCTCCACTCACTGGTTATTTTACCACTTTCATCATATTCCAAGTAACCATTTTCATCATATAAGTAACCATCTATTAATTGTGTACCAGATTGTTCATAGTAACCATCTGTTGTTAATTCGTATCCCATAAGCTTGTAATTCGTGAAAGTTCTATTATACCATTCGCCGTCTCTTGTAAGTACATCTCTTCCTAAATCTAATGAATTAGTCGATACATAACTTTTTGGTTCTGAGCCAATTTCTGCATATCTTTCCGTATAGGCTTCTCTTTCTGCCGTTAGCTCTGTACCTTTTGAAGTTAGTAGCCAATATTGGTTATCTTCTACACTACTATAGGCTCCTGCTTCAACCATCTCTTGTACAGAACCATATGCCGATGTATTACCACCATCTGTTGACAAATACTGTGTTGGCAAATAGTTTTGTCCATCATAAGTAAACATGACAACATATTTCTTTCCGAGATTTACTCCTCTAAATTCATAGTAACCATATTCGTCTGTAATAGTAGGATTAATTCTTCTGCTCCAATCTGCTTTATCATCAATATCTGTTGCTTCAGAGTTTTCTTCTTCTCTTGTTGCAAGTTCAGCAAGAGTTAATTCTCCATTTTCGTCTACTTCATATAAAGTAACTTTTATATTCGCTAAAGACTTATCTTCTTCTCCTAAAGTACCGTTTCCCATGTTTTCTTTTCCGGAGTTTGCATCTTCAAATACTTTTCCTCCCAGTTTCATTGTGAAAGGAATTGGTCCATCTTCGGTACGAACTTCAAATTCTAATTCATCATATCTCCAGATTCTTTCTGCAGATACGATATATACTTGTCCTTGTGCATCTGCTTCGTTAATGAATGGATCTTTTTCACATCTACCATGGTGTCTTATTGTATATGAACTTCCATTAGGTCTAGTATATGTATGTGTATGATATTGGCTATGTTGATGTGTTTGGTCTATATAGTAAATGGTTCCCTCTCTAAAACATAGTTCTACTTTACATTCTAGCCATTTAAAATCGACATGTACTTTTAAATTAAGTGGTACTTCATCTTCATAAGAAAATTTAATAAAGAATTCTTGGTTAGGTAATGGATATACTTTACCAAAAGCAAACCAATCCATTAAGTTAACATTTTCTTCTCCTGATGGTTGTTCTGCCTCTACATTATCTGGTGTTTGTGCACTAAAGAATGTATTATATTTATGCTCATTATCTACTTCTACATAAGTTAATCCATCCCAATCACTTACATCTTTCCAAGCATAGTATCCAAAATAATCAATATCAATTTTGTTTCCATCTTGGTCTAATAAGTACATATCAGAGATGCCACCTACTGCAACTGTTCCTAAACCTACTCTACCATCAATGTAATCAAGAGAAATAGGTCCAAACGCTACAGTCTTTGCTTCTTGATCTACATCAATATAGAAATCTTCTTCATTAATTGTAACTGGGTCTTCTTTTACTACAGTATCATTATTTGCTTTTACTTCTTCCATGAAACCTTGATATCCTCTTGGTTCATAATCGGCTTCAGTAGATGGATTAAAACTACTCATATTAAATCCATCCATAGCTTCTTGTGCATTAACAGCTCTTCCAGCATAAACATTAAGTACACGCATTGCATCTTTTTCTTGTTCTGTTGCGTCTCTTACGTCATCATTAATGGAAAATCCTTCTTTCATACACATAATAGAATCCCAAACTATTAATTGTTTTAATCTAGTCCAGTCAGATACTTTTATGTTTTCGTCCTCACGCCAGGACATTTTGAAAGCAATGTTGTATAAATTAGTGTCCGATTGTCCTGTTGCTGGGTTTCTGTAAGAGTCATTTTCTGTATAATGGTCGCCAACGCAATTAAAGTAAGTAGTACTTGTTTCTAAGTAGTTTATTACATCATTTGCTTCTGGTGCACAACCAGTTTCTACTTCTTTATGAGATTGTGCTAATAAAGCCCTTAATTCTGCCAATGTTCTTCCAGTTTCCGTCATTGTAGCTTTTATTCTTTCACCACTAGAAGATACAGAAGATGAAATAATGTCACCAGGTTCCACACAGTAAATCTGTCCGTCCATTTCCACCTAGGTTTTGATGTACAATAGGCATCCATAGAGTTCCGTGTCCACCTGCTCCACTACTTACAACAATATCATCTTTTAAAGTAAGCGGATCAATTTCACTTCCGAATCTTCCAGAATGACTACTATTATAAGCATATTTTTCTTCTGTTGGAGTAAGTCCAATGTCCACCTTTAAATAATAAAGTGAATATGCTAAAGCAGATAACAACATTATTACAAAAAGTAATATTAGACTAACTCTTCTGATTTTTTTACTTGAATTATCCATTTTTTCCTCCTTTCTTTCCTTATTTTTTATTAAGTACTCTTTTTTTGATTTCATATATTCCAACTCCTAATATTGCAATTACTACTAATGCTATTGATACATATAGGATAATTGCATTACCTGTTACAATGGATAATACAATTTCTGCTTCTGAACGGTCATCTTCTGTATTTTGTCCATTTCCAGCTGTTGAATCCATATCTGGAGTACCTTGTTCATTATAGCTTTCATAAATTTCAGCTGTATTTGTTAATGTTTTACCAATATTTTCGTCTGTAATTTGCATGCTTAGTATTAATGTTACTTCTTTGCTTTCTCCTGGTTCAATTTTTTCATTTGCTAAGCTTGCATTATAAACATTACCTGTTGTATCTGACATGTACCAGTCTGGATTTAATTCAGAATTAAATCTTGCGAAATCTGGTAAATAATCAATTAGTTTTCTTGCATATCCTGCAATTCTTCCTTCATTTGTTACTACAATTTTGTATTCTACTACAACACTACTTTGGTTAACATTTCTACCTAATACTTCAACTCTTTGTAGTTTCGAATTATCATATTCCGTAGCTTGTGTTCCGACCGTTGGTGTTGTTAATGTTACTTTACTAATATATTTGTCTAACCTTAAGTCAAATTTTTCGGAAACATATAAACCAATGTCAATGTTTCTTAAGCTATCATTGGAGATTCGTAAAATATCGGTTACACCCGCCTCTTTTTGCTCTCCATTTAATGTAATTCTCATACTAATTGCATCAGAATTATTGGTATCGTCTATTCCAGAAGCTTGATAGGTTGTAATGCTATATAATCCAGAATCATAAACAAATACAACAATATATTCTCCATTTGCTACATTGCTAAAAGAATATCTTCCATCACTTCCTGTTGTTGTAATTTGATTTTCTCCTGTACTACTATTAGTTGCTATAGAATTATCTGCTTCATTTAATAAAATTACTTGTACTCCTGCTAATAGTTCTTCACCATCATCTCGTCTACCATCTTGATTACTATCTACCCACGCTCTTCCTGTAATTCTATTACGTTCTCCTGTTGATGGATTATTTGGGTCGTTTGGATCACTTGGATTGTTTGGATTATTAGCATTTGGATCATATTCTAAGTAAATTGTTCTAGCATTTAAGGTTGTTGCACTTACTTGGTCAGAGGAAATCGTTGCTGTATTTGTAAATGCTTTTCCATCTTCTGCTTCGGATTCTAAATATCCTCTTACCGTAATTCTTATTGTTACTGTAGCTTCTGAACGTAATCGATTAATTCTAGCAGTTACAACATTATTTTCACAAGTAACACTTATTTGCTCATTATAGGTAAGTCCATCTTCATGTTCTATCCTTACATTATAAGTAACATATTCTAATCCTTCTGGTAAAGTATCTTGTAAAGTAAAATTATAGTTTTCGGCAGAACCGGATGTTTTTACTTCAAATACATAGTCAAATTCTGCACCCTCGCTTACATATTCAGTATCTTCATAAGTATAGCTACCATCTGATTGTTCTATTTTTAATTGTGGTGTAAGTTGTGTTCCAGAAAGTGCTGGTATTCCTCTATTGATAAATCTTTCGTTAGAATAATAGGTTCCTGTACTTTCGGAAAGGAAAGTAGCTTCTGCAGTAACTTGCGTAGAAAATCTTGTTTCTGTGTTAGGTCCTATCTTAAAAGTTACGATTAATGTGCTATTTCCTGCTTCTAATGTTGCCTTTGTTGCTGTTATTGCATTTGTAGAAATTTGAATACCTTCCTTATCTTCTCCTTCTGCTGTTTTCCAGTAAGCATCTACTTCTTGTACATCTGTTGGTAATGGTACTGTAAGTGTAAAATTTGTAATATCTGATGAAATATTTGCTACTAAAATTTCATATTCTACAGGGCTATTGGTTGTATAGATAAGGTTTTCATTCAAGCTAGGTTTATTTCTTATGGTAAATAGTCCTTCCAAATATTGCATTGTTAGCTCATTACTTTCCACATTGTACGACATGTTATCTGCTGATAAAACGGCTTTTACAGTTCCTTGTTGATTTCCCTCTGCAATATTATAAAATTGCTGTAATTGTAGTTCAAATTCAACTGTTGTAGTTTCTCCAGCTGGTATATTTCCTACTTCTATTACATTACTTTCTAAAATAGGATATCCAGAAACAGAAGAATCATATTGTAATAAATTTATCTCTTCTGGTTTATTAACGGTTAATTTTACATTGGTTGCATCTATTTTTCCGTTATTTTTTACGTTTACCCATACTCTTACTTGTGAACCTTGTCTAATGGCATTTACTCCATTTTCTTGTTTTACATTTGATGTCATTTCTATTTGTAATTCTGGTCCTTGTCCTGTTGTTAATCCTATAATAGAAGATATTTTTGTTTCATTTATGGTAGCCTCTGTTGCATTATTGGTATAAAATACTTTATACATTTCATAAGTACTATTACCATAAGCTAAATCTGCTGGTAATGTTGCATTGTATGTAAAGTCTACTCGAGCTGATGCTGCCATATTATTAGCTAGTACAATCATATAGCTTTTTACATTTGCCCAATTGCTTGGTGAGGTTGTCCATCCGTTTGTTTGTAATCCTAAATCGTTGGTTGCATCAACATTTTCGGAATAATAAATTGTTGCTCCCTCTGTACCACTTACTTGAATTGCTCCACTTAAAGGTGCATCAAAAGTACTTCCTAATGCTTCACCTGTGTCTACATTTTTGTTGTCTTTTACTGGTAATCTTCCTAAAATAACAACATTACTAATTTCATTACTGTAGTTGTTGATAATCGATCCACCTATTGTAAGTTCTCTTGAAGGTCCATGTACTGCAATTGTTGCCTCTTCTTTTCCATCGGAAATGTTCACAATAGAAGAACCTTCATCATCATATCCTGTCATAGTATGCGTTGCATTTACTCCAGATGGTGCCACAAAAGTAACTGGTGTAGAAGCTTCTCCTATAGTTTCAGAATTACTCGTTACTGCTTTTGCATAAAGATTGGAGTTTTCATTGTAGTAATACATTTGTATATTTTCCGTTTTATTGGAAGTAAATTTATCCAAAGTAATATCTGCTTTTATTACTATATTAGCACCTTTGGTGATATTGTTTTCTTCTACTGAATTGATGTATTTTGTTTGTGTACCTTCTAAAACAATACGAATAACAAATCTTCCATTTTCTTCTACTACCTCTGAAGAAGTAATTTTCAATTCATCCTCTAATAATAAATTAACGCTTTTTAAGTTAATATTAGTTACTTCTTCTGGCATTACAATTTCAATTACTGGATTTTTGTATAAAGCATATATCTCATCAGATGTATTTAAAATTGCTCTTATTTCTACATCTTCATTTGTAATTACCGTAGATAAATTTTGTGGTTCTATAGTAACTTCTGCTGTTGTCACTGGTTCTTTTAATGTTGTTTCGGTGTTGTCACTCATTGTCATAATATTGGTTGTTCCTGTTAGTTCTGCACGCATTGTATCGAAATTTTCCATTTGGTCTTTTGAATAATCAATATTTCCTTTAATTGCTTTTATTACTTCTATTTCTAATTGTCCTTCTGTAATAGGAGCAGAAGTTGTAATAACTAATTTGTTATTATCTGCAGAACTAATATCTAATACATATATTCCATTTTCTACTGGTGTATCTTTATTAATTCTTCCTAATTCTTTTCCATCTTCGTCAGATATAATAATAGTTCCTTCTTCTCCTAGGATTTTCTGAAAGATTGCTTGGCTAATTTGTACTTTTTTGTTATAAGCATAATTATTTCCGCTTACTGTTGTAGAACCTGTTGCATCCTCACTTGTTACAAATTGATCGTAACTTTGGTTAAAAGTAATGGTATTCGTCAATTTTGTACTACTAATTGTTGCAATATATTTTGTATAATATTCTGTTTCTAATTTTGTTTCTGCATCATAGTTAGCATATACATTTCCTTTATTAATTTCTTCTGGTGCAACTACTTCAAAATCAGAAATTTCTCCCACTTTATCTTCATTATTATAAACTATTTCACTAGTAGCTTGTGCATTTGCTACTGTTTCTTCATTATTATATAAAGTAAGTGTACTGTTTGCCGTTACTACAGTATTTATTCCATTAGTACTTACTTCATTATAAAATTCTTCCCCTTCAAACAAATAAGTTACAAGGTATTCGTCTGCCACATTTTTCTTCCATGCAACATTATCCCCTGTATTTTCTGAATATATCGTTACATTTCCATTTTCTGCATCATAAGTATAATTGTTATTTGTAAAATCTAAGCCATCTGTTTTACCGTTTGTTGCTTCCGTTTTTAATGCAATTACACTAACGCTAGTTGGCTTTGTGTTATTAATGGTAGGCACTACCACTTGTATGCTCGTTGTTCTTACTGGTAATGAACTTTCTTTTACATTCGATGTTATTTTGGTTTGTAACATTACACCAGAGCCTGCATCATTTTGATAAGGAATGTATTTTGTAGTTTCTGATTTTAGTTCAGCTTCTGCTGTTCCTTTCCAAGAAAGGCGATTGGTTATTTCCTTTTCTACCGAACTTTCTCTTCCATTGCTATTTACATAGGTACCTGTTAGTTTTGTAACGAATTCTTTATTAAAATAGTCATTTGATATAGTTTCGTTATTTAATATTTCAATAGGAAGTTCTATGACAACATCTGAGCCATTATCAATTTTATTTAATGTTATTCTATTATTTTCCGCATCTATATTTTGAATATTATCGTTTTGAATATCGGATTTAATTTTAAAATTAACATTGCTAAACTCAACCGTTGCATCTTTTATGTACCCCTCGTTTTCTACTTTGATATTAAGATAAATTTTTGCATTTTCATCTCCTATATCAAAAGTTTGGATATGGGCATTGCCTTCTAAGTAAGAATTAAATTCCACATTTCTATTATTGGTACTAGTTCTTTGTCCATTTAATTCTTCATCACTTGCTGCATTTGCTATGGTAAATTCTCCTAATACCACTAAGTTTGCACTTATTAAAACAAATACTAGCATAATTGCGATTAGTTTTTCCAATAGTCTGTTCATAATAAATTTCATTCCTTTCTCGCTTCGCTCAAAGGCACACATAGGAATGAAAGCCTTGAGTTTGAAGCATATTT
>CALXKT010000006.1 GCA_944388985.1 uncultured Clostridia bacterium
TATTAGAACGAAATAATGAAATTAATCAAAATAAAAATGGAATAAACTGGTATTTAAGTTTTCAGCAAGCACAAAACTGTAATTGCATCGAAAGCGAAAATAAAAATAGGTTAGAATAAAAATAAAGAAAATAGCCATACTAATAGTATAACAAATAACATTTATTGTTATATCGAAAAAAGGAGGCTATTTTTTATGGAAAAAAATCAAAAAATTAATTGTACAGTAACTAGCTGTAAATATAATGATGAGGGTTGTCAAGAATGCAAATTAGAGCAGATTATTGTTACTCCAATCATTGGGTGCAATACAAAGCAATCCGATGAATCGATGTGCAGTAGCTATCGCTATGAAAATAAATAGGAAATTTTAATGAATTTAAAAAAAATTGCAAAATGTGTAGAAAAAATTGTTGCATTGTAGTATAATATATTTATAGTTCGAAAAGAACTATATTAATTAGGAAAGGAGCCCTTAATTTGAAAGGAAAGGCTTATGAAGCATCGAAAACCAAGAAAATGCTCTTGGATAAAAAGCGGGAAGGAAAAAAATACGTAATCTGGCGTATTGCTTCCAAAGCGCAAATGCAAGAGATTGATAGACTTGGTTTTCAGAGAGAGCCGTGGCTCTATGAAATTAAGACAAGACCGTTTTTCAATGTCAAAGGCATTAAATCTCACCTCATTAAAGACATTCATTTTGCTTACAAGCAAGGAAAAAGATCTATTGTTTGCAGACTAAAAAATGGTGACGCAAAAACCCTTAGAGAATTTGGGGTCGATTTTAGACCGTTTAAGTACAGAATCGACTTAACTACAAAGGTAGTGTAATCCTTTCGGACCTGCTATGAAATATAGCAGGTCCTTATATTTTTAGTATTTTACTTGATTAATACCAAAACTTGATATATAATGGCACTATCAAAGAAAAAGGAGGAATTTTTTATGCCATTAGTAACAACCAAAGATATGTTTGAAAAATCAATGAAAGAAAAATTTGCGATAGGAGCTTTTAATGTTAATAATATGGAAATAATACAAGGAATTGTAGATGCAGCAGCTGCGCAAAATTCGCCTGTTATTTTACAAGCTTCTGCTAGTGCTATAAAGTATGCAAGAATAGGATATTTAAAAAAGATGGTAGAGGCTGCTTTAGATGAATATGATATTCCAGTCGCTTTACATCTTGACCACGGACCAGATTTTGAAACTTGTAAAATGTGTATTGACCATGGATTTTCATCTGTTATGATAGATGGTTCCAAATATGATTTCGAAGAAAATGTAGCACTAACAAAAAAAGTAGTAGAATATGCGCATTCTAAAGGAGTTGTTGTAGAAGCTGAACTTGGAAAGCTAGCAGGAATTGAAGATGATGTTAATGTAGAAGCAAAAGATGCAATGTATACAGACCCAGACCAAGCAAAAGAATTTGTGGAAAGAACAGGATGTGATTCTTTGGCAATCGCAATTGGTACAAGCCATGGAGCTTATAAATTCAAAGGCGAAGCAAAATTGAGATTTGACATTTTAGCTAAAGTAAAAGAGAAAATACCAAATACCCCAATCGTTTTGCATGGCGCTTCCACAGTTATACCGGCCTTAGTAGAACAATGTAATCAATATGGGGGAGATATACCAGGAGCAAAAGGAGTTCCAGATGAAATGTTACATGAGGCAAGTTTATCGGGAGTATCAAAAATAAATGTAGATACAGATTTACGTTTGGCTATGACAGCAGCTATTCGAAAAGTATTTGCAGAAGAGCCATCAAAATTTGACCCAAGAGCATATTTAACTCCAGCAAGAGATTTAATAAAAGAAACAGTAGAACATAAAATAAGAGATGTATTTGGTTCAAGCAATAAAGCTTAGTGTAAATTGGGGACAGGCCTTTTTCTCTACTTTTTTCCAATTTAGGGACAGGCTTTAAATTACACTTTAGTGGGCAAAAAGGCCTGTCCCCAAATTGGACTTATCTTTTTTCATCTGCTCGCATTGCTTTTTGCATTCTTCGTTCAGCATCCTTTTTTGCAATATCTTGTCTTTTATCATATAATTTTTTACCTTTGCCAACACCCAATTCAATTTTCAAAAAGTTGCCACTAAAATACAAAGAAATAGGCACTAGGGTTAGACCTTTTTGCTTAATCAATCCGGTTAATTTATTTATTTCACGTCTATTTAACAATAATTTTCTTGTACGCAATGGGTCTTTATTATAGATATTTCCATGCTCATAAGGACTAATGTGCATTCCATAAATAAAAACCTCACCATTTTTTATATTAGCATAACTATCTTTTAAATTTACTTTTCCTTTTCGAATCGATTTTATTTCTGTTCCAGACAACACAATTCCAGCCTCATAAGTATCTTCTATAGTATAATTATGTCTAGCAGTTGGATTGTTTGCTACTATTTTTTTTGCCATAAAAAACATTCCTTTCATGCTTTATTCAAAGCCAAATATTTTTAATAATAATCTACTTTATAATGTAATTATTATATCATTTTACTAATATAAAATCTAGTTTTTTGTAGAAGAAGATTGTTTTAAAATACTAATGCAATAAAATATACTATGAGACATAATTAAAAACAAGGGGATACCCCTTGTTCTTAGTGTGTAGAAGCCACTTCTTTATAGATCATCGGAATCAATATATAAGTCATTTTTATTTTTTTGCTTTAAATAAGACCAAATTAGCACTCCGATGGCAACTGCTGTTATTCCAATAATAATCCAAGTCCATGTGTCAGTTGTCATCCCAGCAACTCTAATATCATCTGTTGCTGTTCTTGTTGCTGTATAACTTCGATTATCATTATTATCATTACCGGTGTTACCATTGTTTGTTGTCATTCCCGCTACAGAATTTCCTGCATTATCCATTCCATCTTTTGCATCTGTCATCATATTTTGAGCACCACCACTTACGGTATTAAGCCCATTTTTAATTCCGCCAGAGATATTATTTCCAGCATTTTCAATCATGTTTTCAGCGCCGCCTACCATATTTCTTACTCCGTTTGCTACATTATCCATTGCAAAGGAACAAAGTGATATGGATAATAAAAGAAGTGCAATTACGAAACTTAAAAAGATTTTTTTCTTCATATTAACCTCCCACAAAAAAATTGAGTATTTGAAAAAGAAATCTCTATTGATAGTATGGATGTTTTTTTAAATTTTATACAAAAGATATTTCTTAAAAGAAAAAATACATTTCTAAAGCTCATTATTAGAACTATTACAAAAAATACCACAATAAAAATTGTGGTATTTTTAAAATTATTATTAAATTTTAAAAAATTAAAATACTTTTTAGAATTATCCTTTTAATCGAATTAAAATAGCAATAGCAAGTAGTATTAAGATAACACCAACTGTAATAATTAAGATGTTCAAGATATTAGAAAAGCTCATATTTTCTTGTGCAATACTACTTACTCCCGAAGGTGCAGCATCTCCACTAATATCGGAACTTCCTTGCGAATCTTGGTTAAGTTCATTAGTAAGAACATCTTGTATACTATCTACTTCATTACCTTCTGCTGTTCCTACATCATTGCTCGTATTGGTATCAATAGAATTGATATCGTCGGTTGGTAATGCCAAATTCATATTTATATCTGTTGCTAATACACTTCCATTTAAAAACAAAAATAAAATAAATAAAACGAGTAAAATTTTAACAAGTTTTGTAATTTTTAACATAATTAATCCCTCCACACAATAAAATTGTTTTTATCCATAAGTACTCTATAATGATACACAAAAAAGGAAAAAAAGTCTAGTATATTTTGAAATTTTTTTCTTTTTCTGGTTCAAATAATTTTGCGAATAATACTTGTCAAAAGATAGGATTAATTGTATAATAGTCAAAGCATGCAAAAAACACAGAAAATAATGTAACTATTATAACAATTTAAATAAAAGGTTTATAGGCAAATCCTAAAAAAACCTAAATATAAAAACAAGGAACGAGATGTAAAATGGAACCGATAAAAGGTCTAACGACAGAGGAAGTAAAGAAAAGGATAGAAGAGGGGAAAGTAAACAATTCCAAAACAAACAATTTAAAATCAAATTGGCAAATTGTACGAGATAATGTATGTACGTTATTTAACTTATTCAACCTAATTATTGCGATTGCATTAGCTTGCGTGCATGCTTATAGCAATATGGTTTTTATTGTAATCATTATTATTAATGTTTTAATTGGAATTATACAAGAAATTCATGGAAAAAATTTAGTAAAAAAACTTTCCATTTTAACAGCGGCTAAAACAAAAGTTATTCGTGATGGAAAAGAACAAGAATTGGATGTAAATGAAATAGTATTAGATGATGTTATTCTATTACAACAAGGGGATCAAATACCATCAGATGCATTTGTAATAGAAGGTGAAGTAGAAGTAAATGAATCGCTTCTTACAGGAGAATCTGACACCATCTTAAAAGAAAAAGAAGACAAGCTACTTTCTGGAAGTTATGTGGTAAGTGGAAAATGTTATGCAAAGGTAGAAAAAGTAGGGGACGATAACTTTGCTAACCAAATTATTAATGCCACGAAAAAACATAAAGCAGTAAATTCGGAACTTTTAAATTCAATGAAAAAAGTAACCAATTTTACTAGTTTTGTAATTATTCCAGTTGGTGTTATTTTATTTGTACAAGCTTATGTATTTAGAGAGGTAAACTTGCAACAATCTGTTGTGGCAACGGCAGCAGCATTATTGGGAATGCTCCCAAAAGGATTTGTGCTATTAACCAGTATTGCATTGGAATCGGGAGTCATTAAACTTGCTAAAAAACAAGTATTAGTGCAAGATTTATATAGCGTAGAGACTTTAGCACACGTGGACACCCTTTGTTTAGATAAAACAGGAACGATTACCGAAGGAAAAATGAAAGTTATCGATATTGAAAAATATGATAATACAAACTTGCCAGATACATTTGAAAATATAATGAATTCTTACGTAACCGCAACAGATGATAGCAATGCTACTTTTATGGCTCTTAAAAATTACTTCAAAGGAGAAGCAAAATATGAAAAATTAAGTGATATTTCATTCTCTTCGGAAAGAAAGTGGAGTAGTGTTACTTTTAAAGATTTAGGAACGATTATTGTAGGTGCTCCAGAAAGATTAGTGCAAAAAGCAGATATGGAATTACCAACCATTGTAGCAGAGGCTCAAAAAGATGGAAAAAGAGCCTTATGCGTTGCCTTTACAAAAGAGCAAATAGAGGAAGAAGAATTACCAAAAGTAACCATATTAGCATCTATTATTTTAGCAGACCCATTACGTAAAAATGCAAAAGAAATGTTAGGATATTTTAAAACCCAGTCTGTTGACATCAAAATTATTTCCGGAGATAATCCTGTTACTGTATCTACCATTGCAAAAAGAGCAGGACTTGAGGATTATGAATCTTATATTGATTTATCTACTTTAAATTCGGATGCTGAAATTGTAGATATCGTTGACGAATATAGTATTTTTGCAAGAGTTTTACCACATCAAAAAAGTATTATTGTAAAAGCATTGCAAGCCAAGGGACACCAAGTAGCCATGACAGGAGATGGGGTAAATGATGTTATCGCTTTAAGAGAGGCAGATTTAAGTATTACTTTACCAGAAGCTAATGATGCGGCAAAACAAGTCTCTCAAATTGTACTGCTAAATCAAGATTTTAGTGTATTAAAAGATGTATTAATGGAGGGCAGGAGAGTTGTTAATAATTTAACAAATGTTGCAAGAATTTTCTTCATTAAAACCATTTACTCGGTATTGTTATCGTTCTTCTGTATTTTGACCAACACAGCATTCCCATTTATACCAATACAGATAACCTTAATTGATTTAGCAATAGAAGCATATACTTCTTTCTTTATCACCTTTGAGGCAAACAACAAACCAGTAAGAGGCGTATTCTTGCATACAGTTCTGCGAAATGCAGCACCATTTGCTATTGTGATTATGCTAAACATTATCTTTTTAACATTTTTAGCACCTGTTCTAAACATTGCACAAGGACCACTAGTAACCATTATGTATCTGCTAATAGGATTTGTAAGTATCATGGCAGTATTAGAAGTTTGTATACCATTTAATAAATTACATGTATTCTTATTTAGTACTACATTTATAGGGTTCTTTACAGCAGTATACTTATTCAGAGATTTATTGCAAATAACACCAATAAATACAAACGAATTTGGAATTTTTGTTGTATTTGCTATTATTAGCATGATTATATTAGCGATTAAACAGAAGATTTATAAGAAAATGGGCTACTAACGAAATCGAAGATTTCGAGTAGCCAGATGTGCAAAATTGCTTTGCAATTTTTGCACAGACCAAGGAACATTAACCTTGTTGCATGGTAAAAATCTATTCGATTTTTACCATAGCAATAAGAAAATGGGATATTAATATATTAGCCCAGAAGTGATATTTTTCAAATATTACTTCTGGGCTTTAAACAATTGTGTTTTTCTGTAGATATAAAAAATCAAGTATTTATTTGAAGTTTTTTGCTACTTTTATAAATAAAAAAAGAATTTTATTGTTTAATGTTGTTTTTAGTTGACAATTCTATCTTTTAATTATATAGTTATAACAGTAACTTATATATTATTTCCATTTATCCAGATAAAAGTTTAAAAAAGCTAATAAATAAAAAAGCAGATGGAACAGAACAAAAGAAACAATAACTACTATTGCAGGAAACAATGTAATAGAGTATACTTATAATGAGAAAAATCAATTAGTGAGCAAAACAAACAATAATAATACAATCACCTATACCTATGATACTAATGGTAATGAAATAAAAGTGCAAGAAAATGGAGAGACCATAACTGAAAATACCTATAATGCAAGAAATGAATTAATAAAAACAGTAGAAGATGGAGTTACTATTACATATGAATATGATATATTAGGTAACAGAATTGAAAAGACAGTAGGAGAAGATACTACACAATATTTCTATGAAGGTAATAATGTTGTATTAGAATTAAATGCAGATGGTGAGCAGATTGCTAAAAATGTATATGGCATTCATTTAATTTCTAGAATAGAAAGCGAAAATATAGGATACTATTTCTATAACGGTCACGGTGATGTAGTACAAATATTAGATAGTAATGGCAATCTATTAAATAGTTATTCGTATGATGATTTTGGCAACATAGAAACTGAAGAAGAACAAATGAATAATCCATTTAAATATGCAGGATATTATTATGATGATGAGACACAAAATTATTATTTACTAAGCAGATATTATGACCCAGAAATTGCAAGATTTACTTCAGAAGATACTTATAGAGGTGAAATAGAAGATCCGCTAAGTTTAAACCAATATGTTTATGCAAGGAGTAATCCATTGCGATATGTGGATGAAGATGGGCATTTGGCAAAAGAAATATGGGGAGCTATAGAATATGTAGGAAAAAGAGTAATAGCACTTGCAAATGCTGGCGTTTATTTTGTAACAGATACTTTAAAAGGAACATTTAACTTAGCACTAGAAGTTGGTAATTTTTTAACAACAGGTGATGCAACCAAATTAAAACAATTGCCAGGTCAAATGATACAAGGAATAAGAGACAATTTCACAACTACATTTAATTGGAACAATTTTACAAATTATTTAAACCCAAATACAGAATATGACGAATTAGTAGAATATTCTAAATCTGTTATTCAAACGGGAACTACTATATATGGTGGAATAAAAACAATATCTTCTATTAGTACTTTTGTTAAAAATATTACAATAACTCCTGGAGGATTTACAGGACTTGTTTATAGCAACGGCATGTTAGCTAGTACCTATATATCTCCAAGTATATCATATGCAGGAAATATGTCAGGAGCATTAAGTAGTGCAGTAAGTAATAGCTTGTTAGTAGTCGGCGGAAATATTGGAAATTATACGTTAAGTTATAGTGATTTACAAATAAATCCAAATTATGAAATGTATCAAGCTAAAAATGTTAATATAAATGAAGGTTTTGATACTTTTAGACAATACAAACGAGTATATGGAAAAGCTGCAAAAGGAAAGGAGTTGCACCATATTGTAGAACAATCACAAATTGAAAAATCTGGTTTTGACCCAAAACAAATACACAATCCCAAAAATATTATCGAAATTGATAAAAGTGTACATAGAAAGATTACAGCACATTATAATTCGAAAGTAAGAGGAACAAATATGACAGTAAGAGAATGGCTAACAGGGCAGAGTTTTGAGGTACAATATAATTATGGAATTAAAATGCTTAAAGAATATGGAGGAATGTAATGAAAAAAGAATTAAAAAAAGAAGAAATAATAAAACAGTATATTAAAAGTGGAGAGATTATGACTGAAGAAATAGAAAAAGGAAAATACAGAAGATTTAATCGAGAAGTGGATAGAAATAATAAAATAACAGAATACTTATCCCATCACCTAGAAATTGCAAAAGAAATATTACCTATCTTGCTAGAAGAAAAAAACGAACAAACAAGGTTTTTAACAGCCGTAAACTGTTTACAATTAGGTATTTATATAGAAAAGGCTGAAAAAATGTTGGAAGAAATTTCAAAGAACTCTAAAGAACCAATAACTAGGTTTGATGCGAAAATGACAATTGAAAGATGGAAAAATAAAGATAAAAGCTTTATCATTTATCATAATGAAGAACAATAAATTTTGCAATAATAAATTAAAATTCACTATTAATTTAAAATTCATAAAGTAACTACTAGTTATATTATATGACTAGTAGTTGCTAGTAAAATAAATAAAAGAACCATAATATAGTAGTATGATTAACCTTGAAGAGTTTTGAGGATAATATGATTATAGGTTAGGTATGCCAAATAATACGGAGGAATGTAATGAAAAAAGAATTAAGTAAAGAAGAAATAATAAAGCAGTATATTAAAAGCGGAGAGATTATCTTTGAAGTTCTTGAACCAAATAAATGATAGAAAGGAACTTGATTAAAATGGAAAAGATAAAAAGAGAAGATTTTAAATTTGGTGATGAAGAAAAATATATAGACGATGAATATGTTTATGAAACAAATAAATATGTGTTAACAATTCCTGCACATTTATTTACAGATGATGCTATTGAATATGCTAATCATATTATTAACATTTATCTTGAGAAAGAAAAAGAAATAAAAGATATAATAGTGGATTCTAAAAAAGGCGGAATAGCTGAGTTTTACTATGAATTATACGGCTATGATAATGAATATATCAAAAGTAAATTAGGTAGACCGTATATTGATATCATATATAAACATAAAATAGATAATGTGGAGTCGTATAATAAAAGTTTTTTTGAAAGATTAAAAAATAAAATATTACACTTTTTAAATTTGAAAAATGAAACTCAGAATATCAAAAAAACAGATAACGAAAATAGTTCTATAAGTGCATGGGGAAGTATCGATTATGTTGAAGCAGATTTAGATGAACATATAATTGGAACTCTTTTTGCTAATGATTTAGAAATTGACGAAGACAGTATTATAGCAGATGGATAGTATTTAATTATTGCTGTATCTCCTAGCCATACTAACATGTATGGCTAGGATTAAATCAAAAAAGTCAAACATGATACTATCATAAACTTTTCATATCTGATGGAAGAGGAGCCGTATAACTCACATATTCGTGAGAAATAGGATGGCAAAAAGCAGTTTTATACGAATGCAAAGCTTGTCTTGCAATAGAAGAAGAAGCATTCCCATAAAGGGTATCTCCTAAAATAGGATGACCAATTGAAGCTGTATGAACTCGTATTTGATGAGTACGGCCTGTATGCAAGATACATTTAACAATAGAGTAATTTTTGTCTGCATCATAGTTTAAAACTTCATATTCGGTAATGGCTGTGTCTCCTTTGCTATCAATGCATCTCTCTATAATACTGTTTTCTTTTCTAGCGATGGGAGCATTAATCATCCCTTTTTCGTGGTCGAATTTGCCTTCACAAATTGCAATATATTCTTTATAAAAGGTATTTTCTTTCATTTGTCTTATAAGGCATTCTTGTATATATTCATTTTTTGCAAAAATAACAATTCCAGAAGTATTTCTATCCAAGCGATTTACGGGACGGATTTTCTTTTTGAGACATATCGAATCAAAATAATATCTTACTCCATTAGACAAACTATCCGTATAATGGTCCATGGATGGATGCACAGGTATTCCTGCTGGCTTATTAATTACTAAATAAGCTTCATCTTCAAAAAGAATTTCTAAAGGTATGGCTGTAGGTATAATATTGGAATTATCTTCTTCCAAATCAAGTAAAACTTCTATTGTGTCATGGAGAGATAAAGGAAAGTCTGGATATACAGCTTCCCCATTTACCAATATTTTATAATTCTTTTTTAGCTTTAATAAAAGCCTATCCGATACTTTAAAATAGGCTTTTAATACTTCTTTGACATTTTGGTATTGTTCATTTTCCACAGTGTATTTTAAAATCATAAGAAACTCCTAAAGAAAAAAGGTGCCATACATGTATGCACCAGTTAATGGTGCGAGTAATGGGACTTGAACCCATACGTCTCTAAGACACACGCCCCTCAAACGTGCCTGTCTGCCAGTTCCAGCATACTCGCATTTTTTCTAGCATTATTATACAAGATTCAAACGAAAAAATCTAGTATTTATTGGAAGTTTTTTACCACTTTTATAAATATTTATTGTTTAATGTTATTTTTAATTGACAATTCCGTTTTTTAATTATATAGTTAAGATAACAGGAAAAGGTTTATATTATAAAAACAAACGATAATTAATTTTAACATGTGGGAAATTTGCAGTATTTTATACGATAAGTAGATGAAGATAGGTATTTGCACTATTAAGAGCAATCTAGAATACAAGTATAAACCTTGTAAGCAATTTATCATAAATCTTTTTAATTAATTAGGATAAGAATGATAGAAATTAACAATATGCATTTTAAATATTCAAAAGTCATAAAATTCTACCACTTAGGAAATAAAAATTAAAGACACATTTTTAATATTAGATTTGCTTCATGAGGAAATTATAATCTCAAATTAGTTAATAAAATTATTACATTTAAAAATAATACAAAATGTTACAAAATATAATATTTATATATAAGGAGCTGGAATACAGTGGAAGAATTAGTTTTACAATTTCTTAATGGAGATAATGAAGCTTTTTCAAAATTAATAGAATTAATAAAAATAGATTTATATAGAATTGCCAAAGCAAGGTTACATGATATTGACGATGTTAATGATGCAATTCAAGAGAGTATCATTATTGCTTATAGAACTGGTAAAAGTCTGGAAAAACCTAAATACTTTAAAACTTGGATTATTAAAATTTTAATCAATGAGTGTAATAAAATCTATAAACAGAATAAAAGAAAAATAAATATGTTTGAAAAAATTACTAAAGAAAGAAATAAGGTTATAGACGATGATATGGATTTATTAAATGTAGAGAATAAATTAGATTTAGAAGAAATTTTAAAAAAATTAAGCTATGAAGAACAAAGTGCAATAATTCTATTTTATAAAAACAATTATTCATTAATCGAGATTTCAAATATTTTAAATATAAGCCCCAATACTATAAAAAGTAGAATAATGAGAGCAAAACAAAAAATCAAAAAAAATTATAAAGATAAGAAAGTCACGAATAACTTATAGAAGTCAAAATCATTACATCATAGTTTAGTTATTCTATATCTTTTGAAAATGTTTTAGGAAAAAGTAAATTTTATTAAATATTAGTAAAGAATAGTGATAAATTAGTAGAAAATTTTAAGAAGAATACAAAAAAGGTGCATATTATTTTAAAAAATATGCACCCTTTTTGTTAAATTTTATTATCTAATAGTTATAAAATAATAAAATTAGGTGATATATTTACTAAATTTAAGCATTTAAAAACTGAAATAATTAATTAAATAAAAGGAGAAATTTAATAACTATATATAAATGAAAGGAGGAAAATATTATTATAAAATAAAAAGGGGGGAATAGATGAAAGAAAAAAAATCCACAGTTGTAATAATTGTATTATTATCGGTACTAAATATTATATTGGCAGTAGGAATGATTTGTTTTATACATCTATATTATGATGTTAAAGAACCAAAATTTGGATATTATTTGGACAGAAAAGCTCAAATTACTAATATTGATTTAATAAAGCATAATAGAGTATTAGAATATTTTGCAATCGGAGAATATGATGAAGATAGAATAATTGCTTTAATAGAATATATCAGTGCAAATAATAGAATTAATTATGATAATGAATATCTTCAACTTACCCTTTACTTAGAGGAAGAAGAATATGTAGTTGATAGTTCTGAGATGGTCAAATTATTAAGCAATCAAGTGAAAAATAATTTAGGTAAATATTTTTCTAATGTCGAATATAATGATGAAACTGGTTTTATTAACACAATTATTATAAAGCATATTTAAAAGAATATAAAAGGAAAGGATGTCGAAAATATATGAAATTTAAAAACAAAATGAAAAAATATATATTAGTTCTTATTATAATATTTTTTGTAACATTGTTAGTATTAACAACAAATGCCCATGCTGCTGTAAACAATGTGGCCTTTTCAGCTGGAAAAGGTTATGGTGATCTTGATGCTTCTGACATGACTATTGAAAATTATTCAAGTTATGCTAATATGGGCTATCAATCCTATTATTCTACCTCACCAACTAATAGTTATTTATTAGGCTCATTTAGTAATGGAAGAAAAAGATTAGAAAGTGACGTTGTTTTTTTAACTGGACATGGAACTTATGACAGTGTTTCTACAACAGGAGCTAGCGGATTAAGAATAGGTAGCAATGGTGGAAGATACATAGGCACAAATAATTTTGATTGGAAATAAGTAAAACTAGCTATTTTTTTGGCATGTGAAACTGGGCAAGAGACTAATAATTCGGAAGTGAACTTAGCGTATAATGTTTTCAAGAAAAGTAACTGGACTACAACATCAATCGGTTGGCGTCAAAAAATACCAAACACGGATGCACTAAAATGGCTTAAGAGTTTTAACCAAAAACTTAAAGCTGGTGGTACTATTAATAGTGCAATGGTTTATGCTGGTAGTCAAAGTGGTTACGAATCAAATAAAATAAAAGATCTTGCATTTTATGGTAATCCAAATTTAGTACTGAAATTATCTAGAAGTATTGATTCAAGCGAACAAATAGGCGAAAATGATATCACTTATATACAGGATACTATCTTGTTTAATGGAGAAAATTTGCAACCTATTCTTAGTCTTTTAGAATCAAAGTTTGACAACTTTAATATTGACGATTATGATATTGATATTTTTACTAATTCTAAAGAAAATGAAATTTATACAATTGATTTCACTTATAAAATTGGAGATATATATACTGATTCAAGCTATACTGTTTTTGTAAATAATGGAAAAGTAACTCATATTGCAAATAATTTTATTCCTCTTAATACAGAAAAACTAGATACTGATTTTAGCGATTATATGTTAAAGCAAGACATAGCAAAGTCAATTGGGATATCTAAAGTAAAACAACATAATAATGAAACTTGTATAAGCAATTTTGAATCAATAACGCCAGTTTCTATAAATAATCAAAAAACAAAAAAATATATAAGTTTAAAAGAAAATAAAAAATACATACAGGTAGAAACTGAATACAGTTATATGAATAGTGAAGATACTGCAGTTGAGATTTATAAATATGAATTATAAAAATATATAAATAACATAAAAAAGGAAAAATTATGAAGAAAAAGAAAAATATATACATAATATTAGTAATGATTTTAATTTCTGCAATATTATTAATAGGACTTTTCTATTTTAGACATCTTTATCTTGATGCAAAAGAACCCTTATATGGACATTATATCGATAAAGATTTACGAGTTACAATTGTTGATCAAGAAAATCAAGATAACCCTTATGCCTATTTTTTTAATGGAGAATATGATAATAAAGAAATCGCTAACATGATAAATTATGTAAGTGAAGATAATAAGATTAATTCTTATAACGAAAAGGCTCTTGTTACAATTATGTTCGAGGGAAAAGAATATAGAGTAGAAAAAGAAGAAGATTATAACGAACTATGCAATAGTATCAATAATAAGCAAGGCACCTATTTGGTAAGTTGTGAGTATAATGCAGACACTGGCTATGTGGATTTAGTAAAGTTTATGAAGTCAGAATAAACACCTCTCGATGCCACACCTCATATATTATTATGAGGTGTTTTTTATGGCGTATTCGGATAGGGAATTAATTGCGAGATTAGTACAATGTGAAGCCGGAGGAGAAGGAGATAACCGGTATGAAAGCTGTTGCTACGGTTATAATGAATCGTGTGCAAGCAACACAAGGAGAATATGCTAGAGTTTCACAAGGTGGGAGCATTCAAAATATTGTTTTTCAACCAGGACAATTTGATTGTGTACGAGAAACAATCAACGGACAATATAATCCTCAAAATATTTATAATATGATTCCCACCGATGTCCATTATGAAATAGCTGATTGGGCTTTAGCAGGGAACAAATTGAATGAGATAGGGGAGTGCTTATGGTACTTAAATCCTTTTAGACCTAATTGTGGTTCTACTTTTCCCTCTAATGGCTCTGGAACTTTCCATACGCGAATTGGGGACCATTGTTTTTTTAGGCCCACAAGTACTTATGCTAATACTTAAACAAAGCTTGACTGTTAAGTATAGCAAGCAAATTTAGATTTGCATAAGAAATAAAAATGGATTTACTGTAACAATATTTTTGGATACGACATAAGATAAAACGAACGAGAATATTGAATTTTAAAAGCTATTCTGAGCTTAGATGGAGGTTATTATGGAAAACGAAAAACAAATAGAAACCAAAGAAAACAGAAATGTAACGATAAATCAAAACTCACCAGAATTACTTACCAATAATATTTATACACCAGCCTTTTTGAGAGAAAATATAGGAAAACTAATGCGTGTAGAATTTTTAATAGGAACGAACAATTTAGTAGATAGAACTGGTATTTTAGTTGATGTTGGAGCAAGCTATATTTTACTTAGAGCATTGGAAAGTGATGTTATTACGTATGCTGATATATATGCAATTAAATTTATTACAATTTCTAACTTGCCATATAACATGTTGTTCGATTTTAATAGTAACAACATGAATGCCACAAGCAATAATAGTAATTATATGAATTCTAATATGACATCACAAAACATGGGAATGAGCAATTATCGTTATTATTAAAACTTGAACGAAAAGGAGTGTCCCTTCTGTTCAAAAAAAATTAAAAAACACTTGTACTTTCCTTGAATAACATATATAATATAGATGTTAAATTCATTTGAGGGAGGTACTTTTTTCATGGCATTTATCGATGATGTAAAAAACAAAGCAAAACAAAACATTAAAACGATTATTCTAACAGAAAGTGAAGATAAGAGAGTATTAAAAGCAGCTCAAAAAGTAAAAGAAGAGGGGTTTGCTAAAGTAATCCTTATTGGAAACGAAGAAGAAGCAAATCAGCTCGCAAAAGAAAATGGTATTGATATTTCCGGTATTCCTGTGATTAATCCAGAAACTTCGGAAAAATTTGAAGAATATGCTAATGCTTTTTATGAGCTTCGAAAAGCGAAAGGAATGACTCCAGAAAAAGCAAGAGAAACATTAAAAGATAACATGTATTTTGGAACAATGATGGTAAAATTAGGAGATGCGGATGGATTGGTTTCTGGAGCATGTCATTCTACTGCCAACACCTTAAGACCTGCACTTCAAATTTTAAAAACAGCACCAGGTACAAAATTAGTTTCAGCTTTCTTTTTGATGGTAGTACCTAATTGCGAATATGGAGAACATGGAATTTTTATTTTTGGAGATAGTGGATTAGTAGAAAATCCAACACCAGACGAGTTATCGGAAATTGCTATTTCTTCTAGTAAGAGTTTTCATCAATTAACAGGAAAAGAATCAAAAGTAGCAATGCTTTCGTATTCTACTTATGGTAGTGCTCATTCAGAACTAACTGAAAAAGTTGTGGAAGCAACAAAATTGTTAAAGAAAAAAATGCCAGATTTAATTTGTGATGGGGAATTACAATTAGATGCTGCGATTATTCCAGAAATTAATGCAAGTAAGGCTCCTGGAAGCCCATTAAAAGGACAAGCCAACACTTTAATATTTCCTAACTTAGATGCAGGAAATATTGGCTATAAATTAGTACAAAGATTAGCTAAAGCAGAGGCATATGGACCACTTTGCCAAGGAATTGCAAAACCTGTTAATGATTTGTCTAGAGGATGTAATAGCGATGATATTGTAGGAGTTGTTGCAATTACTGCTTTACAAGCACAAGAAGATTAGTTATTATGTTACAAAATCTTTTACCAAAAAAGATTTTATATAAATACAAGAGTCGTGGACTCAAATAGGAGGTTTAAAATGAAAGTTTTAGTTGTGAACTGTGGAAGTTCCTCTTTAAAGTATCAATTAATTGATATGGAAACAGAAGAAGTGATGGCGAAAGGATATTTAGAAAAAATTGGATTACCAGATTCTTTTCTAACACATACCGTAAATGGTGAAAAACATAAGATAGAAAAGAAAATTGCAAACCATGAAGAAGGCATTGCGCTTGTTATTGAGCAATTGCTGGATAAAGATTATGGTGTTATCAAAGACTTAAAAGAAATTGATGCGGTAGGCCATAGAGTAGTACATGGTGGAGAAAAGTTTAGCGGTTCAGTTGTTATTACAGACGAAGTGGAAGAAACCATTAAAGAATGTATTCCTCTTGCACCTCTACATAATCCAGCAGGAATTATTGGAATTGAAGCTTGTAAAAAAGCATTACCAGGAGTTCCAATGGTAGGTGTATTTGATACTGCATTCCATCAAACACTTCCAGAAAAAGCATATATGTATGCAATTCCTTATGAATATTACGAAAAATATGGAATTCGTAAATATGGTTTCCATGGAACATCCCATCGTTTTGTTTCCAAGAGAGTGGCAGAAATAATGAACAAACCTATAGAAGATTTAAAAATTATTGCTTGCCATTTAGGACAAGGAGCAAGTTTATGTGCAATTGATGGTGGAAAATCCATTGAAACCACCATGGGATTAACACCACTTGCTGGAGTACCTATGGGAAGTAGAAGTGGAGATATTGATCCATCTATTGTTACTTTCTTAATGAAAAACGAGAATTTATCTTGTGATGAAATGGATAAAATTTTAAATAAAAAATCTGGAAAACTAGGACTTTCTGGAGTTAGCATTGATGATAGAGATATCGAAGCAGCAGCAAAAGAGGGAAATAAAAGAGCACAGCTTGCAATTGATAACTTCAATTATCAAGTAGCAGGATTTATTGGAAAACTTGCTGCACAAATGAAAGGTGTAGATGTTATAACTTTTGCTGGCGGTATTGGAGAAAATGGTATTGATGCAAGAAAAGGAATTTGCGAATATCTAGGATTCATGGGAATAACTATTGACGACGAGAAAAACAATTGCAGAGGTAAAGAGGTAGAAATTTCTTCCGATGATTCCAAAGTAAAAGTTTATGTTGTTCCTACAAACGAAGAATTAATGATAGCAAGAGATACAAGAGATTTAGTAACAAAATAGTTTAGAAATAAGCATTAAGTAGTTAGACCGGCTATTTAGTGCTTATTTTACTATTATTCATTTAATTAAATAGCAATAAATATTTTAAAAATAACAAATGTGATTAAGAAAAACAAATACTTTGTAATAAACATTATCAATAAAAGGGGTAAATCATGGAAGAAAAAATTGAAATAAAAGGAAAAACAAAAAGAGAAGTAAATATGGAGTTACTTAGAATAGTAGGAATGTTGATGGTGATTACTCTTCATTGCTTAGGTAACGGACTTTTGCTAGGAAATTCTTCTATTAATGTGTATAATACTGTATTAATTAGATTTTTAGATTTCTTTTCATTAACGGCAAATGCGATATTTCTAATTATTTCTGGTTATTATTCGATTAATAAGAAATTTAATCTAAAAAAAGTATTAAATTTATGGGGTAAAACTATTTTTTACTCAATACTAATCTATCTAATTTGCAGGGTTTTGAATCTTAATATGCAAATAATAGACAATGCATCTTTTGTATCGTTTTTTCCAGTTATTTCTGGAGAATACTGGTTTATTAATGCTTATATTGTATTGTATTTTTTAGAGCCAATTCTAAACATTATGCTGAACAAATTGTCACAAAAGCAATTCAAGTATTTGCTTATTACAGCAATTGTTATGCTTGGTATTGTTAAAATAATATTGAATCCTGGTGGAGTTTTGGCTGGAACTATGTTACCTGTAATATTGGTCTACATGATTGGTGCCTATATAAGAAAATATGTTACCATAAAACCAGTGAAATACTGCTTTGTTAAATATATATTACTTACTGCTATTGCAACATTGCTCTATATTATTCTGTCTGTAATTGTAAAACAAATAGATAACAATACAATTTATAGTTTGATAAAGAAGCTAATTGGTGAATTTAGAGAGTATAGCAATATATTGATAATTGCAATGACTGTACTAATTTTTATTAAGTTTAAAACAATGACCATAAAATCTAACTTTATTGAAAAAATAATTACCTTTATTTCACCTTCCGTATTCTCTATCTACTTAATACATCAGAGCATCAATATACGAGATACAATGTGGCTAAAAATGGGAATTATGGATTATGCAAATTCGTGGCTTATGATACCATATATTTTACTAATGATAATTACGGTATTTATTGTTTGCTTATTTATTGATTTAATCATGAGAGGTTTATACTGTGGAATCAAAAAAATTCCTATTGTTAATAAAATTATAAAAAAATCGAATGACAAATTAGATAAAATTAATTTAAGATTAAATAATTATATTACAGATTAAAAATGTTCTTATAAGAAAAAATAGTAAACTTTAAATTGATAATATTATAATTGTAACAGGAAGGATTGTGATATTAAATGGAAGAAGATAAAAAACGCTCAAAAGTGGGAATTATTATTGGAATTATTGTTCTATTGTTACTTATTGCAGCAGGTGTTACTTGGTACATAATAGCGAATATGGATAAGAATAAACCAGACGAAGTATTAACACAATATTTTTCTTATTTAAGCAATAAAGATTACGAGGGAATGTATTCGCTATTATCAGAATCTACTAAATCAAGGGTAGATAAAGAAACGTATCTTGCTAGAAATCAAAATATTTATGAAGGAATCGAAGCTACCAATATTGCGGTTTCAAATATTGCAATTAGTGAAGATAAAAAAACAGCAACCTATCAAATGTCATTTGACACCTTAGCAGGTAAATTATCTTATGATTTCACAATGACTTTTGACAGACAAGATGATAACAAATATTATATTAATTGGTATTCTAATTTAATTTTTCCAGGATTAGAAGAAAATTACAAAGTAAGAGTATATTCTAGTACAGGAAGTAGGGGAGACATCCTCGACAGAAATGGAGTTGTACTAGCTACTACTAACGAAGAAGGAGAAAGAGAATACCCTTATGGCGAAATTGCTGCCCATTTAGTAGGCTATGTAAGGGGAATTAGTAGTGAAGAATTAGAAGCACACCAAGGAGAGGGCTATACTGAAAGCAGTATTATTGGAAAGACAGGTCTAGAGCTTGCTTTTGAAGATCGATTAAGAGGAAAAAATGGAACTGGTATCTATATTGTAGATGAAAATGAAAATCGCTTAGAAACCATTGCAGAAACCGATATTGAGGATGGAGAAGATATTCGAACAACTATTGATATTACATTACAAGAAGAAATTTATAATGAATGGGATGGAGACAATGGTTTATCGGTAGCAATGAATCCAAAAACAGGAGAGGTTTTAGCGATGGTAAGCACTCCAAGTTTTGATTCCAATAAGTTTATTACCGGTTTTACAAATGAAGAATGGAATGCTTTAAGTTCAGATGAAAACACTCCAATGTTTACCCGTTATGAAAATACATGGGTACCAGGTTCTTCTTTTAAACCTATAACAGGAGCTATTGGACTAACTACAAACAGTTTTACGGCAGACGAAAACTTTGGAACAAGCGGTTTAAGTTGGCAAAAAGATGATAGCTGGGGAGATTACCGCGTAACTACTTTAACAACTTATGGAGGACCTGCTAATTTACGTAATGCTTTAATTTATTCGGATAATATCTATTTTGCAAAAGTTGCTTTACGTATTGGAAGCAAAACATTTGCAGAACAATTATCCAAGATTGGATTTGGCCAAAGCTTAGATTTCCCAATTGCAATGACAAGTTCCCAATTTGCAGAGAACAATGAATTTTCTTCAGAAATTGGGCTTGCAGATTCTGGCTATGGGCAAGGAAAAATTTTAGTAAATCCATTACATGTTGCTTCTATCTATTCCGCTTTTGTAAATAATGGGAACATGATAAAGCCACGTATTGAGCTTTCGGAAGATACAGCATATTGGATTGAAAATGCTTTCACAGAAGAAGCTGCAGAAGAAATTAGAGATGACTTAATTCAAGTAGTAGAAAATGCAAACGGAACAGGACATGAAGCAAAAATAAATGGCGTTACTCTTGCCGGTAAAACAGGAACAGCAGAACTAAAAGGAGCAGGACAAGAAGAGGGAGAAGAACTAGGCTGGTTTAATGCGATTGTTATTAGTGACGAAGATACAGAACAACTACTTATGGTAAATATGATTGAGAACGTAGAGAATAGGGGAGGAAGCCATTATCTTTTACCAAAAGTAAGAAATATCATACAGAATTATTTGTAAATTTAGTCTAAAATAAAACAACACTTTGCTTTACATAATAACATATTATATAGAAATAGTATGTTAGAAAGGAAGTGTTGTTTTTTGAAATTAGAAGGAAAAAAAGTTGGATTTGCTTTTACGGGTTCTTTTTGTACTTTTAAAACAGTATTAGAAGAATTGAAAAAAATAAAAAAAGAAAAAGCAGATATTTTACCAATAATGTCTTTTAATGCTTATCATTTAGATACGAAATTTGGAAAAGCAGAAGAATATATAGATAGCATAAAAGAAATAACAGAAAAAGAAGATATTATCCATACTATTCAAGGGGCAGAGCCAATCGGTCCAAAGAAATTAACCGATATCATGGTTATTGCGCCTTGCTCACGGAAATACAATTGCAAAATTGGCAAATGGAATAACCGATACTCCTGTACTTATGGCAGCAAAATCGCATTTGAGAAATAATAATCCTGTTGTACTTGCTATTTCTACCAATGATGGATTATCTGGAAGTGCAGAGAATATTGGAAAACTGCTAAATAGGAATAACTATTTTTTTGTGCCATTTAAACAAGACAATCCTATCACAAAACCTCGCTCACTCGTAGCAGATTTTAAATATTTGGTACCAACCATAGAAAAAGCATTAGACCGAGAGCAAATAGAGCCAATATTATTGTGAATTTAAAGAAAATCTGCAATAATCATTGCAGATTTTCTTTAAACTTTTCATTTTGTATTAATCCGAGTAAAGCCCAGAAGATTGGTGCAACACCTATGGTACTAATGTTAAAGAATGCTTGAGCCAAATAGGAAAGGATTGCCGCCATAAAGATAAAGGTAGCATTATTTTTAAAGACATCCTTTTGTCCAAATACAATTTGTGCAACAAATGCTAAATAGATAATGGCAGCTGGTATTCCAATCGTTGCCGCTATATGCAAATATTCATTATGCGCTTTATCAACAGTTTCATGATAAGTTTCAAAACGATACACTACATATTCTGGTACATTTTTTATTAATCCATCTTTTAAGGCATCTGGACCTGTTCCTAAAAAAGGCTCATGTGCGATGGATTCTAAGGTTGCCATCCAGATGCCAAATCTAGCGGTACCTGTCGCCATTTTTTCTTCTGCTGTTCCATCTCCTAACAAAGTTCCAATATCATTTCCTATGGAATTCAATCTGGTTTCTAAAGAATAAAACTTTTCATCGTTATTCACTTTATTTGTAACAAAAGAAGGTGGCATTAATACAAACACAAAAATGACGATAAATCCAATTCCTATTTGCAAAGTACGAATTAGAATTTCTTTATTGAATCTTTTTATTACATAAATCAATCCAAAAATAGTCGCTACGGCTAATCCAAACCATGAACTTTTTGTCATGCTAACTAACATCGCCCAAAAGGAAATAAAGCTCACAATTAAATATATTTTTTTCTTTTTGGTAATATAAAGTGCCATAAAAAGAGGTACTGCAATGGCTAAAAAGCTACCAAAGAAGTTTCGATGTCCAAAGGTAGAGTTAGCAATACTAGAGAAATGCGGAATATCAAATAGGGAATAGAGTGGAAAAATGTTATAGTATTGCAATATTCCAATAATAGAAGCAATAGACACGGTAGCAATAGCAAAACCCTTTAAATATTTATTATAGTTAAAATAATATTTAGCACAATAATAAGTTAAAAAATATACCAAAAAGGTAAGTAATCCCTCAAATCGATTGTTTTCGCCAAGAATTGATTTTGGTATGTTGATTGAAAAAATGGTGCTTATCACAATTAGGATAAAAAATACTGCTAACGTTTTATCAATTAAATCTAATTTTAATTCTTTTCTTTTTAATTTAATTAAAATGCATACTAGCAAAATTGCTCCACAAAGTAGTAATATAATATATTTGGGAACATTATAGGTTCTACTACTCATTCCTCTTGGAATTGTTATCAGTGGTAACAGAAATAGTATAATACATAACGCAATATTAATTACTTTATCTATGTTTTTATTCTTATTAATGACTAAAACTTCGCTATTTGCGTTATCATTTTTAGTTGATTTAGTTTTATTTTCTTTCTTAAACATTTTCATTCTCCGTTTCTGTATGTTTTTAGGTTTTCTTATAAATTTGCTAAAGGATTCTTCTCAATAGCATCTCTGGCTTGCTCATTACTTACATGAGTATAAATTTCTGTAGTAGAAATACTTTTATGCCCTAATATTTCTTGTAGGGCACGAATATCTACTTGTCCATATTGATACATTAATGTTGCTGCTGTATGTCTTAGCTTATGAGTAGAATACTTAGATGTATCAAGCCCAGCTTTTGTTAATTCTTTATCTACAATATATTGAACCGTTCGATTACTAATACGCTCACGCCTTTTACTTAAAAATAGTGCTTTGTTAGAAGCTTTAGAATCGTTTTTAACGCCTTCTGTCGGTCTTACTAATAAATATTCTTGTATTGCTTTTACACAAGCTTTATTGAGGTAAATGGTGCGTTCTTTGTTACCTTTACCAATTACTGTTAGTTTATTTTCACTAAAATCAATATTGGATATATTAATTCCAACTAGTTCCGATAAACGTAATCCACAGTTAAGAAATAGGGTAATGATAGCATAGTCACGTTCTTTGTTTTCATCGTTTTCATCACTTTCTGTTACATTTAACAATTTCTTACTATCATCGAGAGACAAGTATTTCGGCAAACGTTTATCAAGTTTAGGTGTTTCTAAGTTTTGTGCTGGATTTTCAGTAATTAAATGCGCTTTTTGTGAGAGATACGAGAAGAAGATACGAATAGTAGAAATTTTTCTTGCCCTTGTTGCTGGTTTACTTTGCTGATTAAGAGCAAGATAGGAGAGGAAAGAGTGTATATCTTCTAATGTAATTCTTTTTAACGTGTCTAAACTAAAATCTTTTATATTTATTTTTTTTAAGTCCGTCTCTTTTGTTAATTTAAAATGAATTTTCATATATTTTAAAAATGTGTTTAAATCATAGTTATATTCTTTTACCGAATTTGGAGATTTATTTAAAATGGTAATAGAGTAATCTAAAAAGGAATTTACAAATTCGGGATTTTGATCTGGATTTATCATACGTTTTCACCTCGTTTTTTGCTTTTTCTAAATGATATCATCCGATTGTTCGTGTTTAGATCTAGTATGCTTATAAAATTATTGTATAATAATAATATAGCAAGATTGTAATAATTTCAATAGGGAAATGAACAAAATTTTATAACTAATTTTACTATATCGGGTAATGTTTACATAACTTAGAAAATATGCTATAATAAAGTTATACCCTACTTATATATTAATGTTTTAATAATTAATGTTGAAAAACTAGGAGGTGTATATCATGAGTAATTTAAAAACCACAATAGAATTGAGTGAAGAACAAAAATATTTATTTGGATTAATGGAAAATACTAAGCAAAATCTTTTTATTACAGGAAAAGCTGGTACAGGAAAAAGCTATCTTTTAAAATATTTTAAAGAACATACAAAGAAAAATGTATTGTATACTGCTCCAACAGGAATTGCTGCTATTAATATTGGTGCTGTTACATTACATTCTGCATTTGGATTTGATAATCTAAAGGATGGTGCTAAATATTATAAATTATCTCAAGAAAAAATTGAAATATTAAGAAATTTAGAAGTATTAGTGATAGATGAAATTTCAATGGTAAGAGTTGATGTTTTAGAGCAAGTTAATAAAATTCTTCAATTTTATAATTATAATACAAAACCATTTGGTGGAAAACAAATAATAGTATTTGGAGATATTTTTCAATTACCACCTGTTGTTAAAACAAGGGAAGAACAAGCTTGTTTTTCTGACAAATATGGAGATATATACTTTTTTAATTCTACTGCTTATTTTAATGGATGTTTTAAAATAAAAGAACTAAAAAAAATATATAGACAGACAAATAGAATGTTTATTGATATTCTTAATACAATTAGAGAAGGAGTTTTGACTGATGAATTTGAAAACATTTTAAATCAACACTATGTTACAAATATTCCAGACAGTATTATTAGATTAGTTACCAAAAATAAAATACGTGAGGAAATCAATGAAGAGAACCTTAAAAAAATTAACAAAAAAGAATATTGTTATAAAGCAGAAATATTTTATAATCCAAATTTAAAGAATGTAAATAGAGTTGATCCGAATCAATATATGTGTGACTTTGAATTAAAATTGAAAGTAGGAGCTCATATAATGATGATATCTAATGATACAGAACATAAAAGATGGGTTAATGGAACATTTGGAACTATTACTGAATTAGGAGATAATAATATAAAGGTATTAATAGACAGTAATGAATATAATGTCAAGAAAACTGATTTTATAAAGTATAAATGTTATTACAATAAAAGCAAAGGTAAATTAACATATGTACCAGAATCATGTGTTAGACAATTTCCTGTGATTTTGGCATATGCAGTAACTATTCACAAGTCGCAGGGGATGACTTATCAAGAAGTAGTTTGTGATTTAGAAGGATGCTTTGAATCTGGACAAGCATATGTAGCATTATCTAGATGTGTTAGCCTTGATACACTTTATTTAGTACACAAGATAGAAAAAAAGGATGTTTTTACAAACCAAACTATAATGAATTTTTATAATACTTATATAAAGTCAGCTAGTTAATAAACCTTAAAAATATTATATATTTCGTGGATGGCAAAAATTCAATTTTTAATGATATACTTCATGATATTTATTATACATATCATCATATTCTCTAATAAAAAACTTATTACTTTTTGACCTTGATACACTTCCATTTTTAGGCCAATTATTCATTTCTTCTTTTGATATTTCTGGTGCAAGCCTAAAATCATCACATAATTGTGATTCACCACAACAATCGCCATTTTTATATTCCATACAGTGTTTACATTGATTTTTAGATTTGGAGTTTTTTTCTAATTCATAATCAGAAAATTTATTAATAAGTTTTTCTTTGTCCATTTTAAATCTTTTACTAATAAATAAACTCATAATTATACCTCCTTCTTAGTGATATAATGTTTTATGGATATTTAAAAATCTAAATTTTATTAATGCATTCATAACTATATTATATCATAAAGTTGACATAATATCAAGAAACGGTATAATTATCAAAATAGTCTTAAATTTATTAACACTATTTTGATATTAAAAGCTAGAAAAGGCAGATAGTTAGTTGTTAATTATCTGCTTTTATGATAATATATTGAAAGTAAAATTGTATGGGAGAATATCTTACTAATTAAAAGTTATTAGTCTAAATAAATAAGTATAAAGGCTTTGTATAAGGCTGATAGCAAGGATTACAAAGAATATCCATGTATATGGTTATATATTTTTGCCCCTATATTTTATTGCACAAAACTTTGATAATACAAACCAAAAATTATTACAAATGTGAAGAAACGCAATTTATATAGTGTAAAAAACGTGAAACGTTATGAGACATGTGATATCAAAAACGTGAAATTTAATTGACTTATGTAATAATATATTATATAATACCTATAGAGGTGAAACTATGTATAGGAAAATTTATCAAGAGTTATTAAATTGGAAAAATTCTAATATTGAAAAACCATTAATGATAATAGGAGCAAGACAGATTGGCAAAACATATATAATAGATGAATTTTGCAAAAAAGAATTTAAAGAATATATTTATATAAATCTATTAGAACAAACTGAGATCATAAAAATATTTAAGGAAGAAATTAATACAGCTGAAAAATTTAATAGAATGAAAATTTATTTGGATAAAGACATTGATTTGGAAAACACTATAATATTTTTCGATGAGGTTCAAGAAAGTGAAGAAATAATAAGTGCATTAAAATATTTTAATGAAAGTGAAGAACCTTTTAAAATAATATGTGCTGGAAGCTTGCTAGGCGTAAAATTAAAAAGGATGCATTCATCATTTCCAGTAGGAAAAGTTAAAATGTTAAATATGTATCCTATGGATTTTGAAGAATTTTTAATTGCAAATGGCAGTAAATCTCTTGTTGATGAAATAAAAAAATGTTATCTAGAAAGTACACCCATGGATTCGGTATTGCATGAAAAAGCACTAAATTTATACAGACTATATTTATGTGTTGGTGGAATGCCTGAAGCAGTTAAAGATATAATTGCTAATGAAAAAGATATATTGAAATTTAATAAAACTATTATTGAAGATATTTATCAATCTTATCTAAATGATATGAACAAATATGTTTCAAATAAATTTGAAGCCAGCAAAATAGAAACAATATATAAATCCATTCCTTCGCAATTAGGAAATATGAGTAATAAATTTCAATATGGAAAAATATCATCAAATGCACGAAAAAGAGACTATGAAACAGCATTAAATTGGCTACTTTCAAGTACTATGATTCATAGATGTTCTATATTAAAAAAGCCAGAAATTCCACCATTAGGATTTATTATAGATGACCATTTTAAATTGTATTTAAGTGATGTTGGAATTTTAGTAAATATGCTACAAGTAAAATATAATGATATTATATTAGATAATCTTTTACAATATAAAGGAATAATTGCTGAAAATTACGTTGCTACACAATTGGTAGAAAAAAATATTCCATTAATGTATTGGGAATCGGGAAATCAAGCTGAAATTGATTTCATCTTGTATAATAATGATGGAATTATACCAATAGAAGTAAAGGCAAATGATAATGTTGGAAGTCAGAGTTTAAATGTTTATATAAAAAGATATCAGCCTAAATATGCAATAAGAATTTCTACAAAAAATTTTGGATTTTCTAATAATATAAAATCTATTCCTTTATATGCTACATTTTGTATAGATTAAGGGAGTAATTTGGAGGAAGAAAAAGAGATGTTTGAAAAATATTGTAGTGAAATACAAAAATTAGATAACTTTAATAAAGAAGATATATTAATTGAAAAATTTGAACTGTATAATAAGGATAATATGAAAATATATTATGCACCACATAATGAAATAATTAATGATAAAGCAAAAATATTTATAGTAGGAATAACACCAGGTTGGACACAAACTAGTATTGCATATAAAACAGCACAAAAAGAACTACTAAATAATTCAAAAACAGAACAAATAAAAAAAGAATGTAAAAGAAATTCTAGATTTGCAGGAAGTATGAGAAAAAATCTTATAGAGATGTTAGATGAGTTAGGACTTAATAAAAAACTAAATATAGAATCCTGTAATGAATTGTTTGAAGATAAAGATTATTTACTTCATACTACTTCAATAATTCCATATCCTGTTTTCATAAATAATAAAAATTATACAGGCTCTAATCCTAAAATAATGGATAATGAAGTATTATATAATTTGGCAAAAAAGTACTTTTATAAAGAAGTAGAACATTTATCAAATGCCTTAATCATTCCGTTAGGGAAAGCTGTAGAAGAAATATTGCAACAAATGATAAAAGAAAATATAATACAAGAAAAACAATGTTTATTAGGATTTCCGCATCCATCGGGAGCTAATGGACATAGAAAATGTCAATTTAGCGAAAACAAAAATAAGTTATTATATACAATTGAAGAGTATTTTAAACATAACTAAAATGTTTTAAGATGAACATATCAGCGATAAATTACAATTTATAAAGGAGAATATTAAATAAATAATATTCTCTATTTTTTATCAAAGCAAAAGCAAGAAGAAGGGAAGAGGGGACTACCTAATTTTCTAAAACAATAAAATAATTAAAAATAGACAGAACTGTAAAACAATTTTGAGAAAGAATATTCTAAATATAAAATCAAATTAAAATAGTAAATTAAAAATAAAAATTATTATAATAAATTAAATTTAAAAATTTTGTGCAATGTTTAAATTATTAGATTTTTATAACAAATATTAAAAATTTCAAAAACGAACATTTGAGCAGTTTTAAATATAATATCTGAAATCAGCTTTAAAATGAATTTATATTTTTTAATATACAAATTTATCATTTTAATTCAATAAATTAATTATAAGTTAATCTCAATTGAAATTAATATACATTATAATGAAAAAACTAAAATTTAATATAGTAAAACAAATTTAATAATAAAAGAATTATTTATAAAAAGTTAATTGGATCATAGTAATAAAATTGTATTTTATAAAGCTTTAAAATCGTTTTTAAGACATTTTAATTATAAACTTAACTAGTTTGTTGTCCGTAAAATAAGGCTAATATAGAGAAATAGGCAATTTGGAGATTTACAAAATTTTTTCATATTACAAAGTAATAATTTATATGATGAAATAAAATTTTATAGATACAAATTAGAATAACAGATAAAAAATAAATTAGATAACAAGTTATTTATATAAGTAAAATAAAAAAATGTCTTAAAATTGATTTTAATAAGTCATAAGAATATTAATATAACACTAATTACAAAAGATTATAATAATGAATATAATATAGATATAATAAGAAAATAAAGATATATAAATGAATATTAGTATGTATAGAACAGCTAGAAGCCTTGAAACAACAGAAGTAGAGGCTTATGGCTGTCTGCATTATTTTCTCCTACCCTTTATTGCGCAAAAGTTTGATTTTGCGCAATAAAGGGTCTTAAAAAAAGACTGTTTATTCCCCTTTAATTCAATAAATCCTACTGTAAGCAACATTAATTCAATTTTATAAAATTCTAAAAAAATACCTTTTATAATCAGCAGGAAACTAATTATAAAAGGTATATGTATTAATATGCATATATTTTAGTTTAATATAAAATATTTTACAATTTCAAATACTCAGACATCTTATCTAAGAACTCTGCATTATTTTTTGTTGCCATCATTGCTTCAATCAATTGCTCTGTTATATCTGCTACATTCTTTGTAGACATTGCCTTTCTTAAAGCAAATACAACTTCTTGTTCTTTTGGAGTTAATAATAATTCTTCACGTCTTGTTCCAGACTTATTAATATCTATTGCTGGAAAAATTCTCTTTTCTGAAAGTCCTCTATCCAAATGAACTTCCATGTTACCAGTTCCTTTGAATTCTTCGAAAATAACATCATCCATTCTACTTCCTGTTTCAATTAAAGCAGTAGCCAATATCGTTAGGCTTCCCCCATTTTCTATGTTTCTTGCAGCACCAAAGAATTTTTTAGGTTTATGTAGTGCACTTGGGTCTAAACCACCTGACAACGTTCTTCCAGAGGATGGAATCACTAAGTTATAAGCTCTTGCAAGTCTTGTAATACTATCTAATAAGATAACAACATCCTTGTTTTGCTCTGTAAGTCTTTTTGCTCTTTCCAACACCATTTCTGCTACTTTTACATGATGTTCTGGTAATTCATCAAACGTAGAATAAATAACATCTCCTTTAATAGAACGACGCATGTCTGTTACTTCTTCTGGTCTTTCATCAATTAAAAGTACAATTAGTTCAATTTCTGGATTGTTAGCAGTAATACTATTCGCTATTTTTTTAAGAAGCGTTGTTTTACCTACTTTAGGTGGTGCCACAATCATTCCTCTTTGTCCTTTTCCAATAGGCGATATTAAATCAATTATTCGCATTGCATATTCTGTCGGAGTAGTTTCTAAATGAATTCTTTCATTTGGATGGATTGGAATTAAATCATCAAATTTTTTCCTTCTATATGCCATTTCTGGTGCTTCTCCATTTACCTCTCCAACATAAATTAAAGCTGGGAACTTTTCTCCCTCTTTCGGCATTCTAGAGATTCCTTTTACTTTATCTCCTTTATCTAAGCGGAATCTTCTTATTTGTACAGGCGAAATGTAAACATCTTCCGAAGTAGACAAATAATTGTCTCCTCTTAAAAATCCGTATCCATCTGGAAGAACCTCTAAAACCCCCTCTACTATTTTGTCATCCGCATTTGTTAACTTATATCCAGAAGTATTGTTGTCGCCTGGCTCACTATAAGTTGTTTCAGATGCTTCTGATTGTAAGTCCTCTTTTCTTGTTTCTTCTTTCATAGACACATTAGAATTTTCCTGTAAAAATTGTATTAACTCTTCCTTTTTCATTTTAGAGACAGTTTTAGCGCCTCTTTCTTTTGCCATTTGGCGTAATTCAACTAAAGTATAATTATTTAAATCCATACTAAGCCCCCTAATATATATTATTTTTTTCTATTTTTAATAAATTTGTGTGAATAAATATAGAAATAAATTAAAAGAATAAAAGCAAATACGAGGCACCTTAATGCCTCTTATTAAAATCTATTATTTTTCGACATCAATATAAACTCTTTCATTAGGGTAATACATTCCTAATTTTTCTCTCGCTATTTGTTCAATATATTCATCAGAGTTTATATTCTCTTTCATTTTTTTTAGCTCTTCATTTTCGTCTTGAGCCATTTCAATTTGGTTGTTACAATCAGCCTTTTGCTCTGAATAAGCATTTAGCGTTTTTTGTTGCATTACAATTGTATAGATAAAATAGGCAATAAATGCAACAATCAATATTCTTTTATAAAGTTTACTCATTCTTTTATTTTTCATATGTATATAATCACTCCAGAATTAATCTATTTATATATTTCTACATTTTTCCAAAAAATCCTTCTTTTCTGTTAAATTTTATCCGATATTTTGTCTTTTTTCTGCTTTTTTATTTCCAATTTTGAAATTTTTTCTTTTATTTTTTCTAAAAAGTGATAGGAAGGTCTAAGAATGTATTTTTTTGTAAATTGCACAGTGGCTCGAAAAGGAATACCTAGTATTTTTTTGCAAAACTGTAAAATTGCCACAAAAATCTTAACAAAATAGTTACTAAAAACAAGAAGATGGAATATAATTCCTAGAATAATGCCAATAAACACATATGCTCTTAATTCTCCTTGATTAAAAGCAAAAATGCTAAATAGTAAGATAAAACCTGTTAAGCACCAAAATAAAATATCCTCTATATAGGTAATAATATCTGATGTTTTAAAGCTTTTTCGAATAATTCTGAAAATATCGAAAACAACGCCTATTACAACCCCTGTCAAAATAAAACAAAATAATGTCCACAATTGTTCCAAAACCACAATACTGTAATCTCCTTTTATGCTATTTACCATCAAACATAAAGTTATCTAAAAATTTTACTAAAAATTCCTGCTCCACTTTTCTTTTCTAATTCTTTTTCGCTATAACCTAAATTATAAATTTCTCCATCTACTATTACCTCAGCAGTATCTAAACTTAATTTATTAATTCTTAAATTTTCTCCTTTCACGGTCAGTAATCCAAGCTCTGTTTCTAAAATTACAATCTGGTCATCAAAACTAAGAACATCTAATACCCCAGATATACTTAATTTTTCTCTGTTTTCTAAAATCACATTTTGAATTACATTACTATTAGCTATTCCCCCACTACTTTTTCTCTCGTCAATTGTCATAATTTTTCATACCTCCTTCTACCTCGATACTAATGGAAACTCTATAAAATATTATATTCATAACTTGTCTTTTTAGAACTAGATTAAGAAAAAACTAGTATGTATCTTCCTACATACTAGCTTAAACTTACTGAATTAATTCATGATGTAATTGCTCTAATACTTTATCATTTACTTTTTCTTTTGTCATAATCGATAATTTACATTCCTCTAATTCGATGGAATGAATTTGAATCGAATTCATATTTAAAATTTGTAATGTGTTTTTCATAATATCTTTGTTATTTACAATACCATAACCAACTAAAGAAATTCTCGAAATATTTGTAAAAGCAGAACTAAATAGAGCTAATTCCTTTTCTAACAGTTCTTGGAATTTTCCTAAGTCAGAAGCTTTAATGGTAAAACTTACATAAAAGCTGCTAATACTGTTGTTTACAAGGTGCATCGGAATTATATCATTTTCCATTAAGGTAATATACAATTTATTTAACATATTGGCATTGTAATTATCCTGTTTTAAAGTAATTAAGAATAAATTATCATTTTTTACAATGCTTTTTACAGTGCTTTCTTCCAATTTATTGTTAATTTTAGTTCCAATATTATTATTAAAAGTGGAACCAGTTTCAATAAGCACATTATATTTTTCAGCAATTTCCACACAACGATTATGAAGTACTTTTGCTCCCTCGTTTGACAAGTCTAACATCTCGGTATAAGATAATTCTTCAATTTTTTTAGCATCTGTAATTTTGTTAGGGTCTGTAGAATAAACGCCATCCACGTCGGAGAAAATATAACAATGGTCTGCTTTCATAGCAGCCGCAATGGCTACAGCAGTTGTATCAGAACCGCCTCTTCCTAAAGTGGTAATATCTTTTTTATCGCTAATTCCTTGGAACCCAGCAATAATAACAATTTTATTTTCTGCCAATTCTTTTTGAATTCTCTCTGTGTTAATATACTCAATTTTTGCCTCTTCATTCTCCTCTGAAGTATAAATACCAGCTTGCCATCCTGTTAACGAAATTGCCTTATATCCTAATCGATTAAGTAAAATTGCAAGTTTGGAAACGGACACTTGCTCTCCTGTACTAAGTAACATATCCATTTCTCTTTTGTCTGGCTGATAAGATAACTCTTTTGCTTCTTTAATCAAGTTATCTGTTGTCTTTCCTTGGGCGGATACAACAACAATTACTTTATTTTTCTTATGATAAAAATCAATAATTTTGTTTGCCACAATATTTAATTTGATATTGTCCGCAACGGAACTTCCACCAAATTTTAAAACAATAGTTTCCATTCTGAACAGTCCTTTATTGCATTTTATTAGGTTTCAACATAATTATATTTTACCTATAGTATATTTTATTTAAATAATTACTAATTGTTTACTATTTTCATACATATTTTTACTTTGCCATAAACTTCAAATAAGCATCCATAAATCCATTTAAGTCACCATCCATTACTGCTTGTACATTTCCTACTTCGTAGCCTGTTCTATGGTCTTTTACCATTGTATATGGGCAAAATACATAAGAACGAATTTGGCTGCCCCATGCAATATCCATTTGAATTCCTTTTAATTCTTCAATGGTTTCTTTATGTTCTTGTTCTTTCAAATGGAGTAGTTTAGATTTTAACATTTTCATCGCTGTTTCCCTATTTTGAATTTGTGATCTTTCTGTTTGGCAAGCAACTACAATATTCGTTGGAATATGTGTAATTCTAACAGCAGAAGAAGTTTTATTAACATGTTGTCCTCCTGCTCCAGATGCGCGATAAGTATCTATTTTTAAATCATCTGGATTAATATCTATTTCAATATCGTCTGTAATTTCTGGCAATACTTCTACGGAAGCGAAAGAAGTATGTCTTCTTCCACCTGCATCAAAAGGAGAAATGCGAACTAAACGATGTACACCCTGTTCTCCTTTTAAATAGCCATAAGCATATGGACCAGAAACTAAAAATGTTACACTTTTTATACCTGCCTCTTCCCCATCTAAATAATCCAATTCTTCTACAGAAAAGCCATTTGCAGTTGCCCATCTTGTATACATACGATAAAGCATCTCTGCCCAGTCTTGAGCCTCTGTACCGCCTGCTCCTGGATGAAGCGTAACAATAGCATTATTGCTATCATATTTTCCAGAAAGTAGAGTAGAAATTTCAAGTTTTTCTATTTCTTTTTCTGCTGAATGAACACCCTTTTCTAATTCTTTTTCTAGCTCTTCATCCTTTTCCTCTTGTAACAAATTATTTATTTCTATCAAACTTTCCAATTCTTTTTGTACAGCATTATAGGTGGTTACTTTATTTTTTAACTCTGTAATTCTTTTTAATACTTTGGAGCTATTGCTTGCATCTTCCCAAAAATTTTGTTCTGTTGTTTTGGCCTCTAATTTATTTAGTTCTGCTTCTAAATTAGCAATGTCAAAGTGAATCACCAATTTCTTTTAATGAATGATTCATTTCATTTAATTTCGTTGTTATTTCTTGTAAGTCTATCAAATTAATCACTTCCT
>CALXKT010000007.1 GCA_944388985.1 uncultured Clostridia bacterium
TCTAAAACTTGAAAAACCTACTCCAGAAATTATGAGAGTACTTATTAACAGAATAGAAATACATCAGGATAAACAGGTGGATTTAATTTTTAATTTTAGGAAGTTAAACAATGCTATTGAAAAATCAGAATTGAATATATAAATATAATGTTTGCTAACATTCTTCATAAGTTGTTGACTAACGCATTTAAATATTATAAAATCATACAAACAATTTATAAATTAACATTAAACTATAAGTAAAAATATGGAGGCGTTATAAATGAAGAAGATAAATGCATATTTTTATACAAAAGAGAAATTTGGCAAAAGAATTAGAGAAACTTTAGATAGAGACAACGAGTATCTTTATTCCTTAGGACATTATCCTACAAAGATTAAAAAAGAAGATCTACCAGAATATTATATCGAGTTTAGAAGCAGAGCAATTTGGTATATGACAGGTTATTTAAAAACATCAGAAGTTGTAGATATAGATTATAAAGCGTTAAATATCAATCATTTATTTAAAGATGATTATTTATATATTTCGTATAAAGAAAAATTAAGAACTGAAAAAAATAGTTGGGGGCATGAAGACTTTATAAATTATGATATTTGTATTTGTGGAAATGATATTGTACCAATAGTGCTAGCTATAAAAAAATATTCTAATTTAGACATAAATAATGTAAAGCAAAAAATTCAAGATAAAGTGAATTGGTATAGAGAAAATTGTAAAGAAGATTATATAAGACAATTTGGAGATAAAGATATTGATATATTTGATTTTTTTGAAAATAAAAGAAAGAAATAGCAAATTCTAGAATTTAGGTACTGAAGAATAAAAAATTCAGTCACTCAAATAATTAGAATAATTAACTGTCTACTTTAGAATCTACCAGAAGGAATCTCTATGGCAGTACCAATGAAAAACGGAGGAATGAAACCATCCAAAGTACTTTATTATGTAGTGCTATCTGGGATAACAACAGGAATAGGAGCGTTTTTTGGAGGCATAGTTGGAGGCATATCAGAAGAAATAATAGCAATGTGCCTTGCTTTTTCAGCAGGTGCAATGATTTATATTGTATCTGGCGAGCTTACACCAGAATCAAACAAACTATATCAAGGCAGGATGTCTGCCATTGGCTATATGATAGGTTTTTTAATTGGTATTTTTGCAATGAATGTTTAATTCCACTATATTTTCTACTAGAATTGACGCAAGGGCAAAAAATAAAAAAGCTTACTAATTTCCTTGAAAAAAAAGAGTAAATTTGATAGAATAGATGCGTGATTAAAGGAAAAGGAAACACGAAATGATAAAAATTGAAAATAGAGATTTAAAAGAAAAGCTAGAAGGATTGTGTAATAAACAAATAGAGCAAATAAATGAAAACGATTTGGAAAAAATAACAGCCATTACCATGAACGCAAAAGACAATTTAGGAAATAGTCTTTCGAATAAACTAGAAGATTTAAATTATTTTACACATTTAGAAAATCTTACTTTAAGAAATTATGAAATAACACCAGAAAATGGTAGTATACTAAAAGCACTCCCAAAACTAGACTCTTTAGAATTAGTAAACTGTCAGTTTAAAGAAAGAACAAAATGGATGCTAAATATTAGGTCGCTAAGAATTCATTTTTGCAATAATGTGGATATAGGAGAAATATTTGCAAATTCAAGAATACAAAATATTGTAATTGAAAATGGCAATAATATAAACCTAAAAAAGCTAAATAATATCATGGATTTACAATCCGTTACATTGGATGAAATGATTATAAGTAGAAATAAAATAAAAGCATTATTAAAATGTAATGCGAAAAACATATTACTTAATAATTGTAAAATTAGTGTATTAGCAAAAAGAAAAATAAAAGAGCTAATGACAAGGAAAAATGTGAGAATCACCAATCGAAAATTAGTTTTATAGGATGAAAGTTGAAAAATGATTACAAAATAAATTCTTCTCCAACTGAATCTGTGCCTTGAGAAAGGAACGAGGCTAAAAATGAAAAAACAAAAATTAGTTACAAAAAGTCAAAAAGAATTATTAAAAAAGTTAAAAATAATAAGAGTTAATGATGAGGAATATATTATACAATTAAAAACTGTCGCAGACAAATATTTAGAAAAGCTAATAGAAATTGCAAAAGATGCGCAAATTCTATTTTTGCGTATCGAGCCAGAAGATATTCCAAGACTGGTAGCAAAACATATTGAGCTAAATGCAGATGAATTTAATACCTACTTTTATTGTGATACCATTGCAGAAGCACCAATAGACCTACTAGAAAGCTATGGAATACAAAGCATACTAGTTGATGCAAGAAATAATCCTAATGCACGAAAAATGGGAATACAAACATATAAAAGCATTTATCGTCAATTAAGCACTCTTGTCTCTGATATACCGAAAACATTAGAAGAAAAAGAAAGATTCAAAGAAGTTTATCAAAGGCTAGCTATGTATATAGAATATGACCATGAGGCAATAGAAGAAAATAGTGCTTATGCAGTAGAAAATGAAGATACATCACGAAATTTAGAAAATGCGGTATTAAGAAATAAAGCTGTTTGTACAGGGTTTGCAGAAACTTTAAAACAGACACTTAGTTTGGTAGATGTCGAATCGACGATTGTATACAGTTTAGAAGATGAAGAAGGAAATTCCCATGCATACAACCTAGTGAAAATACAAGGAAAGTGGTATAATGCAGACCTTACATGGGATTATAAACGAATACGAAGAGGATCAATTCCAAGGTTTTGTTTGAAAAGTGATAAAGAATTTATTCATTATGGTGGAAAAAATGAAGTAATGCATATTCCAGAGGATATTACAACACCAAAATGTGATACTTCGCTAGAGGTATTTGGCAAAAAGGAAGAAAAAAAGACTTTATTAAAAAGGCTATACGCCTTAGTCGATACCAAAAGAGAAAAAACAGAAAAACAACCGAAAGCCTTACCAGAAGGGAATACTACAACACAATTTCGAGACGCCATAAAAGTACAAGCTATGCAGAAAGAAAAAACAGAGACACCAAAGCAAAGAGTAGAAGAAAAAGATGGGACGAAAGAAAGGAATGATAGTAAAAATGTCAGATGAATTAATTGATACATTAAATGATAAACAAAAAGAAGCGGTACTTTGTACAGAAGGACCATGCTTAGTAATTGCTGGAGCAGGAAGCGGAAAAACAAAAGTGCTAACGCATAAAATAGCCTATTTAGTAAAAGAAAAAGGGGTAAAGCCATGGAATATTTTAGCCATTACTTTTACCAATAAAGCAGCTAACGAAATGAAAGAAAGAGTAGAAAAATTGGTAGGAGAGGATGCAAAAGATATGTGGATTGGCACCTTCCATTCTACTTGCGTACGTATTCTTCGAAAATATATTGACCGAATCGGTTTTGACCGTTCCTTTTTAATTTTTGACACATCAGACCAAAGAACATTAATAAAAGAATGTATGAAAACACTGAAAGTAGATGACAAAATGTTTACGGACAGAAGCGTTTTGGCAGAAATTAGCAATGGTAAGAATGAAATGCTAGAGCCAAAAGCATATCAAACAAAATATGCGGGAGATTACCGAAAAGAGGTAATTGGAAGAATTTATGAGTTATATCAACAACGTTTGAAAGAAAACAATGCCATTGATTTTGACGATATTATTAATGATACGATTAAAATTCTTACCGAAAACCCAGATGCTCTTGAATATTATACAAATAAATTTCAATATGTATTAGTAGATGAGTATCAAGACACGAACAAAGCACAATTTACCTTAGTAACACTTCTTGCTTCTCAATATGGAAATATTACCGTAGTTGGCGATAACGACCAAGGAATCTATAGCTTCCGAGGAGCAGATATTACCAATATATTAAATTTTGAAAAAGATTTTCCAGGAACGAAAATCATAAAATTAGAGCAAAATTATCGTTGTACAGGCAATATTTTAAAGGCTGCAAATGCGGTAATTAAACACAATGAAAATAAATATGAGAAAAAATTGTGGACAGAAAATGAGGAAGGAGCACTTCCTACTATTCATAAAGCAGATGACGAATATGATGAGGGAAGATACATTGTAGAAGAAATAAATCATCTTCGTAGGGAAGAGTATTTTCAATATTCTGATTTTACGGTTCTATATCGAATGAACTCACAATCCAGAGCAATTGAGGAAATCTTAAGAAGAGAGGGAATTCCTTATAAAATTGTAGGGGGTCTAAAGTTCTATGAGAGAAAAGAAATAAAAGATATTATTTCCTATTTAAGATTAATTTATAATTTTTCAGATAATATTTCATTAAAAAGAATTATCAATGAGCCAAAAAGAGGAATTGGTAAGACAAGCATTGATAACATTTCAGAAATATCAGAAAAAACAGGACTTTCTATGTTTGACATCATTAAACATGCAGAGGAATATGGGTTAAACAGAGTAAAAGCAAATGCAGTAGAGTTTATCGAAACCATTGAATATTTAAGAAGTAAAATAGAAGAATTAAGTATATCGGAATTAATTAAGGAAACATTAGCAAAAACAGGTTATGTAAAAGCATTAGAACAAGAAAACACAACCGAAGCAGAAACGAGAATTCAAAACTTAGAGGAATTTCTAACCGTTGCGATAGAATTTGAAGAGGAAGAAGCGGAAAACACCTTGGCAGATTTCTTAGAGGGAATTACCTTAAGTAGTGATATTGACGGAATGGAAGATAGCGAAGATTCAGTAACACTAATGACATTACATAGTGCAAAAGGTTTGGAATTTCCAGTTGTATTTTTAGTAGGAATGGAAGAGGGTATTTTCCCAGGTAACAAATCCATTGGAGAACCAAAAGAATTAGAAGAAGAAAGACGTTTATTTTATGTAGGAATTACAAGAGCAAAACAATATTTATATTTAACTTGTGCTAAAAGAAGAACCATTTTTGGCTCTACCAGTTATAATACCGTTTCGCGTTTCGTAAATGAAATACCAGATGAATTATTGCAGGGGGTAGAGGAGTTAGATAAAACAAGCACAAACCAATTTGAAGATAGTGGTTACAATTGGGAATATGGAACGAGTAGCAAAGTAAAATCTTATAAAATAGATGAAAATACTTATGGAAACTTTGGAGTGGCTGTATCGAACGTTTCTGGAGGAACTTCTTCGAACAATGGAAACATAGGCGGTTTCCAATTCAAAACAGCAGAAAACTTTTTAAATTCTTTAAATGCAAAGAAAGTAAATACAGAGCAAGATATAAGTAAATATAAGGCAGGACAACGCATTTATCACAAGAAATTCGGTGAAGGAATTATTAACAAAATTGAACCAGAGGGAGAAGACTTAAAATTAGATATTTCTTTTGATAAAGTAGGACATAAAAGATTAATGGCAAAATTTGCAAATTTAGAAATCATTTAAAAAATGCGCAATTGGGGTGCGTCCCTAATTGCGCATTTTTTTGTATAAAAATTAAAAAAAAGTCCATACTATAAAAGAAATAAGAAGAAAGGAAGGATGAAAATGGCAAATTTAAGTCAAGTAGAATTACAAAACTTAAGGCATTTTATAGGAGCACATGAAACCTCCTATCAGAAATTAAATACGTATGCATCACAAGCAGTAGACCCACAGATTAAGCAAATTTTTACAAAGGCAGCACAAGACAGTTTAAATACAAAACAAAAATTAATGTCTTTTTTAAATAATTAGGAGGTAAGTATGGACGAGAAAACAATGGTAAATGATATTTTGGCAGGAGTAAAAGCTAGCCTAGGTTCTTATCAAACAGCTATCACAGAAACAGAAAATATGCAATTAAGACAAACATTACAACAAATTAGAAACAATGACGAAAGTTTTCAATATGAACTTTTTAAAACCGCACAAGCAAAGGGATATTATAAACCTGCACAACCTGCGACTGTTACGGAAATACAAGAAGTAAAGACTACTTTGCAATAGAAATAACATACAATAACGATGAAAAACGGAGAAAAAAAGAGCAAATAAAAGCAACTTTAAATAAAAACTAAATAAAAAGAGATTTTAGACAATTTTTAATATTGTTTAAAATCTCTTTTTACGATAAAATGCTATCAATAAAATTATAGGGATAGGAGTGTTTAACATTAATATTTTAAGAAAAATTGCTATTACAACCAGGAAATCGATTAAATTATTAGTTTTAATAGCTTTATCCGTTATCGTATTAGTAGGAATTGTCGTTTTATTTTATCATCCAACTTATGAAGTAAGCTTAAATGGAGAAACAATTGGTTATACTACAGATAAGAGTGCTTTACAAGAAAGGATAAATGCTTATATAGGAGAAAAGGAAGAAGAAAATATTGCTTTTATTCAAATCGATGCAATGCCTACTTATAAATTATGTCTATTAAAAAAAGATATTACTACCAATGATGATGAAATCTACGCAAAAGTTACCGAAGATGGAACACCATATTACAAATATTACGCGATAACCGATGATGATAAAGAAAAGTTCTATGTTGCTAATTTCGAAGATGCAGAAAAAGTAATTGACGAGTTAGAAGAAAAGGACAGTGCTAATCAAGACGATTTAGGAATTGTAGAAAAATATGGAAAAGAACTAAAAGAATTTACCGATGTAGAAACTTGTGTGTCTAAACTATATGAAAAGAAAGTAATCATAAGAAGAACTACTTATTCGGCACCATCTGCTTCAAACTATAGTACAGGAGCTTCTTCTGGATATGTGGAATTAGGAATTAGTCTAATTAATCCGGTATCTGGAATTATTACTTCAAGATATGGAAGTAATGATAGCGTAAGAGATCATTCTCATTCTGGACTAGATATTGCAGCACCTTATGGAACACCTATTAAAGCAGCAGCAGGAGGAACCGTTACATACTCTGGAAATGCAGGAGATGGATTTGGAAATTATGTTATTATTTCTCATGGAAATGGAGTAACAACGGTATATGCACATTGTAGTCAATTATTAGTTTCAAAAGGACAAACCGTAAGGCAAGGAGAAGTTATCGCTAAAGTTGGTTCTACTGGAAACTCAACAGGTAATCACTTGCATTTAGAAATTAGAAAAAATGGAGTTACATATAATCCACAAAATTACGTATATTAAATTAAAAACTGTGCAAAAGGGGCGTCCCTAATTGCACAGTTTTTTTCTTACTTTGTTATAAAATGTGTAAAACTTTTTTTAAAGGCATTATTTTTCATAAACGGTGTTCCTACTTCAAAAAGTTTATGTACAAACAATTCTGGATTTAAAACATAAGTTGCAAATTCCGAAATAATAGAGAAAAAGCTTTTAGCTTTAGGATAATTTGCATTAATATCTTCTAAAATCAAGAAATAAGCGTTTTGATAAGTGTACACCGATAATTTTTTTGCAATTTTATAAGAATCCATAAATTGATTCGTTACTAAATATTCTATAAATACACAATAATCATCAAAATTAGGAAAACGATATATCAAATAATCGGATTGAATGGTATTGGCTTTTCGTTTTACTTTCAATTTCTTTTTAGGAGAAGCGTAAGCCTGCTTTTTTAGAGTATCAACAGGAAATCTGGTAACGGTAACAATAAAGTCATTTTCCGTCATTGCTAAAGCTTCAATCTTAACTCTGCAATTTCTCGTTCGAAAACCAATTTTTTCTTCTGCTTCAGCAAGCATATCTAAAAATAAATCTTGCGTTTCTAAAGAATTAGACATAAAAGCATGAAAATCAATGTCCTTTTCTTCTAGGTCTTGCATGGACATGGTAATTCTTATTTTATTCTCATTAAGCTTTTCAAATTTCATTCAATATCCTCCAAAAAATTCAATGATACTAATATTATATTAATACAACGAAAAAATGTAACTATAACTATAACATAAAATCCAAAAAAAGGAAAGAGATTTGTAAAAAATATAGCTATTAATTACAACTCTAAAATAATTTTAACATAAATGAGCCTAAAAATAAATAGAAAAAATTTACCAGAAATCTTGAAAAAAATCCCCATACAAGATATAATACTGATGTATTATTTTAAGGAAAAATGAATAGACGCAAAAGAGGAGGATATAATAAATATGGCAACAAGAGAAAAAAATATATGGATATTATTAATATTTATTTTAAGTGGTCTTGTCGTAGGAGGATTACTAGGAGAGCTTGCATCCAATGTCGACTTTTTATGGTGGCTTTCTTATGGACAAGAGTTTGGGCTATCTGACCCAATAACACTAAATCTACAAGTAATTACCATAACTTTTGGTTTAATGTTTAAAATAAATATTGCAAGCATTATAGGTATGACACTTGCTATATTCATTTATCGTAAAGTATAACGAGAGAAGAGTAGGGGGCTTTAGGAGAAAGGAACGATAACGATGAAAATGAAAGAGCTTCCTATGTCAGAAAGACCGTATGAAAAATTAGAAATGTATGGGGCTTCTGCATTATCTAATGCAGAATTAATTGCCATTATTATCAAAAGTGGCACTAAAAATGAAAGTAGTGTAAGTATTGCACAAAAAATACTAGCACTAGGCAATCAAAAAGAAAACAGTTTAAGATTTTTACAAGAATTATCTTTAGAAGAATTGAAAAAAATAAAAGGGATTGGAAAAGTAAAAGCCATACAACTAAAGGCAATTGGAGAACTTACCAAAAGAATTGCAAGACCAATTACTACCAATCAAGTACAAATAAATTCACCAAAAGAAGTAGCAGAATTATTAATAAACGAAATGCGTTATGATAAAAGAGAAATCGTAAAAGTGATTTTATTAAACGCAAAAAATAAAGTGATAAAAATAGAAGACGTATGTTTTGGAGGAACCAATTCTGCAATATTAAAACCAAAAGATGTATTACAAGAAGCAATTAAATTAGGAGTACCAAAGATAATTTTAGTACACAACCATCCTAGTGGTGATCCAACACCAAGTAAATCAGACTTTGCATTTACCGAAAGGCTTTTGCAAGCTTCGGAAACAATGGGTATTGAATTATTGGATCACATTGTAATAGGAGAAAATAGGTTTGAAAGCATTTTTTACTTAAAGAGTAAGAACAATTAATATTGGAGAGGGGTTATAACATGGGATTATTAGGATTAGGCGCAAAGGATATTGGAATTGATTTGGGAACAGCCAATGTATTAGTTACTTTAAAGGGAAAAGGAATTGTCCTAAATGAGCCATCTGTGGTAGCAATTGACCGCAAAGCGCAAAAAATTATAGCAACAGGACATGAAGCAAAAGAAATGCTTCGGAAGAACACCAGAACAAATAAAAGCAATAAGACCAATGAGAGATGGTGTTATTGCTGATTTTACTGCAACACAATTAATGCTAAAAAGCATTATTTATAAAATCTGTAAAAGATATAATATTGGAAAACCAAGAGTTGTAGTAGGAGTACCTTCGGGTATTACGGAAGTAGAAGAGCGAGCTGTAGAAGAAGCGATTCTACAAGCAGGTGCAAGAGAAGTGTATTTAATGGAAGAACCAATGGCAGCAGCTATTGGAGCTAATATGGAAATAGCAGAACCAAGTGGTAATATCATTGTAGATATTGGTGGTGGAACCACAGAAGTAGCAGTTATTTCTTTAGGAGGAATTGTAGTAAGCAACTCCATTCGTATTGCAGGGGATGAGTTAGACGAGGAAATTGTAAATTATGTAAAAAGAGAAATGAATCTTGCCATTGGTGACACCACAGCAGAAGAAGTAAAAAGAGAAATTGGTTGTGCAATGCCATTAGTGACAGAAATGACAAAAGAGATTAGCGGTAGAGACCTAACAACAGGACTACCAGAAACAACAAAAATCACCTCTACGCAAGTACAGGAGGCAATTGCGGAATCCATTGAAAAAATAGTGGAAGTGATTAAACAAACCTTAGAAAGAACACCACCAGAACTATCCTCGGATATTATGGAAAAGGGAATTGTACTAGCAGGAGGAGGAGCATTAATTAAAAATCTAGATAAATTGATTGCACAAAGAATGGAAATGCCGGTCTATATTGCAGAAGATCCATTAGAATGTGTCGTAAAAGGAACCGGAAAGACATTGGAAGATTTAGAAAGATTAAAAACCGTTTTAATTAATGCCAGAAGAAGAAAGTAAGAAAAAAGGAATGATTAACTAGTATGTATAAAAACAAAAAGAAAGGCATTGTAGGTATTATCGTAACGGTCCTTATATTAATTCTATTAGTTGTATTTACCAATAGTAATGTAGACCAAATGTCGTATATTGAAAATATTGCCAATATTTTCGTAATGCCAATACAAAATGGGATTACCTACCTTAAAAATAAGCTTTCTGGAAATGATGCTTTTTTTGCCGATATGGATACCTTAAAAGCCGAGAATGAAGAATTAAAACAGAAAAACAGTGAATTAGAACAATCTCTTAGAGAGTTAGAGATTATTAAAGCTGAAAATGAAACTTTAAAAGAATATGTGAATTTAAAAGATAAATATAGTGATTATACTACTATACCGGCAGACGTAATTAATCGAGACATTAGTAATTATAGTAGCACGATTATCATAAATGTAGGTTCTGATGATGGAATAAAGGAAGAAATGACGGTAATTGCTGATAGCGGATTAGTGGGGCATGTTATTTCGGTGACACCAACAACGGCGAAAGTACAGACAATTGTGGATACTGCAACAGCGGTAACTAGCACCATTAGCACTACGGATGATACGATTGTAGTACAAGGAACCTTAGAGGATAAAACTACTTTAAGGGCAACTTTTATTCCAACAGATGCGATTGTGTTACAAGGAGATAGTGTGGAAACATCCGGAATTGGTGGAATTTATCCAAAAGGAATTCATATTGGAACAATTAAAGAAGTAGTCAATACTAGTAATATAACAGACAGATATGCCATTGTAGAGACAGCAGTCGATTTTACAAAACTTAATACAGTATTAGTAATTACCAATGACGCATAAAAACAGAGAGGATGATACATAACTTTGAAAAAAATATTAGCCATTCTAATACTAATTCTATCTTTTTTTATATTGTACTTCTTACAAGCCAATTTTTTTACTTGGTTTACGATTGCAGGGGTACAGCCTAATTTATTTGTCCTATTTATTCTTTTTGTAGGATTATTTGCAGGAAAAAAACTAGGGCTTATTTTAGGTATCATTTTAGGATTTTACATGGATGTGATAATTGGAAGACAAATAGGTATTTCTGGCATTATGCTTGGAATTATCGGGCTAATTGGAGAATACTTAGATAAAAATTTTTCAAAAGAAAGTAGAGTTACCATCATGCTAATGTTAGCAGGATGTACCATTATTTACGAAGTAGGATGTTATGTATTTAATGTAATAACCTTGTCGGTGAATATAGAAGTGTTATACTTTATCCGAATTTTATGTATAGAAGTAATTTATAATTTAATCCTTGTCATTGTTTTATACCCATTACTTCAAAAATTAGGACATGTATTAGAAGAAACGTTTAAAACAAAAAACATATTAACAAGATATTTTTAAACAATCCCATGCCAAAATAAAAAAATAGCGAGGTGATAAATTGGGAAAGAGTGGAGATGGAAGTAGCAGATTTCGCTTTAATGTACTTACAACGATTGTATACATAGTAGGTATTATTTTATTAATACAATTATTTAATTTACAAATCATTCATGGTGCGGAATATCGAGCAGAATCCAATTCTCGTTTAACAAGAGAAACGGTGGTAAGAGCGGCAAGAGGCTCTATTAAAGATAGAACGGGAATAGATTTAGTCAATACCGGCACCAGATATAGTGTCGAAATTTATAATACCAAAGTGGATGATGAGGGATTAAATGCATCAATTCAAAAATTAATAGAAATATTAGAAAGTAATGAAGATCAGTTTGTAGACAATTTTCCTATTACCGTAAATCCATATGCATTTACAATGGAATCGGAGGAAGAGCAAAAAGACTGGAAAACAAGCAATAAATTCGATGAAAACTGGTCTGCAGAACAATGTTTTAATGCTTTAAAAGAAGAATATCATATTGCAGAAACAGATGTAGAAAAAGCAAGAAAAATTATGGCGGTACGTTATGAAATAAACAGAAATGGCTATAGTAATACAAGATCAGTTGTGATTGCAAGAGACATTTCAGACACTTCTGCAGTTCAATTAAGAGAACAAAATGCAAAATTAGCTGGAATGAATGTTATCACAGAACCAACGGTAAATTATACTTCGGGAAATTTAGCTTCCCATGTGTTAGGATATGTAGCTCAAATTGATGCAGATGAATATGAAGAAAGAAAAGACACATACAGGCAAGATGATATTATTGGAAAAGATGGTATACAATATGTTTTAGAAGAATATTTAAAAGGAACCGATGGTGTAAAACAAGTAGATATGACTGTCGATGGTGCTATTACGAGTGAATATATTTCTGAGGAAGCGGTTGCTGGTTCTGATGTTATTCTAACCATTGATGCCAATTTACAACAGGTAGCGGAAGATGCTTTAGAACAAAATATTAAAGACATTGCAGCAGGAAAATTTGGAGAAAAACAGGATGCGACAGCAGGTGCAGTAGTAGTAATGAATGTAAATACAGGAGAAGTGCTAGCTTTGGCAAGTTATCCAGACTACAATCCAGGCAATTATTCAGAAGAATACACAGCAGATGACACAACAGGAAAATATGTAAATAGAGCGATTAGTGCTGCTTATCCACCAGGCTCCACTTTTAAAATGGCAGTAGCAACTGCAGCCTTAGATACCGGAACCATAACACCAACAACAAGAATTAATGACACAGGAGTTTATCCTTATAGCTATCATCCAGTTTGCTGGTACTATAGCAATTATGGAAGAGGCCATGGATACTTAAATGTGACACAAGCACTAAAATATTCTTGTAACTACTTCTTCTATGAGATGGGATATCGCCTAGGATTGGACAAGATTGCAGAATACGCAGGAAAATACGGACTAGGAAAGAGAACCGGTATTGAATTAACCGGAGAAGAAAACGGAATTGTGGCTAGTAGCCAATATGCAGAAAGTATTAACTATACGCTCTACTTAGCAGATACTTTATCAGCAGCCATTGGACAAAGTTTTAATGAGTTTACTCCAATCCAAATGGCAAGATATATCAGTATGATTGCCAATGGTGGAAAAAACGTAGATGTCAGCATTATCAATTCTATTGTAAGAGCAGATGGCTCTGAAGTAAGTAAAGAAGAAATAGAAAATTTTGTAAACCAAAAATTAAATACCGAAAATGAAAACAAAGAAGACTTAAACATTTCGGAAGAGAACTTAGATGCCATAAGAAGAGGAATGCGAGGCGTTACTAGTGAATCGGGTGGTACTGCTGCTGGTTACTTTAGTGACTTAGACATGGTAATTGCAGGAAAAACAGGTTCTGCACAAACAGGAACAGAGGGATTGGTGCATGCATGGTTTGCAGGATTTGCTCCTTATGAAAATCCAGAAATAGCAGTTGTGGTAGCTATTGAAGGAGGCGGTTCGGGAGGATATACTTCTCAAACAGCTAAAGCTATTATTGAAGAATACTTTGGGATGAACGCAGAAACAATAACAGAAGATAAGAATGCTGAGTCAAGTGTAGAGAGTGTTAGGTAGAAAGGAATGGAATAAGAATGAGTAGTGCAATTAGTATAAGTATAAAGAAAAACCAAGTCATGATAAGAGTAGACGAAAATGCAGAACAAAAGGAAATTATGTCAGACTTAAAAAAGAAAATATTAGAGCTAAAAAATTTGTACAAAGAAGATAAAACACCTATTTTAATAACAGGAAAAATATTAAAAAATAAAGAAATGGATGAGATTCAAAACTTTATTAAAAAGTTTATCGATGTACAAATTGATTTTGATAGCCCAAAAGTGTTAGGATTGCATAGCATCAAAAAAACATTCTATAAAGAAGTAGCAACCTCTGAAACAAAATTTCATAAAGGCTCTCTTCGCTCTGGCCAAAGACTAGAATATGAGGGAAGTTTAGTTATCATAGGAGATGTAAATGCAGGAGCAGAAGTAGTTGCAGGAGAAAACATTGTTATCCTTGGCACGTTAAGAGGACTGGCTCACGCAGGAGCAAAAGGAAATAAAGATGCAGTAATAGAAGCTTCCGAAATTGAAGCGGTACAAATACGAATTGCCGATAAAGTCAAAGAAATTGAAAAAGAAGAGGGAGAAATTCATAAAGTAAAAACCTCTGCTTACATCGATGATAAAGATGAGCTTATATTAGAATAGTGAAATTTGGGGACAGGCCTTTTTCTCTACTTTTTTCCAAAATAGGGACAGGCCTTTTCTCTTTCACGAAATAACAAAATAAAAAAATTAGCATACAATAGTCTAGGTGATGAAAATGAATATTGTTCCAACGAATGTACCTTATCATTCCAATCTACTTAGGCTAAATCTAATGCTACTTAATAGAACGTTCCCATTTTTAAATGTGCAAATTGTGGAAAACAGTGTACTAGGTACGCCAATTTTTGTAGTTAAATTAGGAAAAGGCTCTAATAAAGTATTTTATTCCGGAAGTATCCATGCCAATGAATGGATTACGTCAGTGGTACTCATGAAATTTATTGAAGATTATTGTGATGCTTATGTGGCAAATGGCTCGCTTTATGGTCAATCTATTCGAGAATTATATGACCGTTCTAGCATTTATATTATGCCAATGGTCAATCCTGATGGAGTAGATTTAGTAACAGGAGCTATCCAAACTAATACCAACATTTATCAAAATTTTAAAAACATTGCTTCTCGCTTTCCGGGAATTCCATTCCCATCTGGATGGAAAGCAAACTACAATGGAGTAGATTTAAATTTACAATTCCCAGCAGGTTGGGAGAATGCAAGAACCATCAAATTTGCACAAGGATATACAATGCCAGCACCAAGGGACTTTGTAGGAGAAAGTCCATTAACAGAACCAGAAGCATTGGCAATGTACCATTTTACGCAAATGCACGACTTTCGATTAATACTAGCCTACCACACACAAGGGGAGGTCATCTATTGGAAATATGCTGACTTTTTACCAAAAGACTCACAAGAAATAGGGGAAAAATTTTCCGAAGCAAGTGGTTATACATTAGACATAACTCCGCCGGAATCTGCCTTTGCGGGATATAAAGACTGGTTTATACAAGAATACAATCGACCAGGATACACCATAGAAGCAGGACTCCGGAGAAAATCCACTACCTATTTCGCAATTTGACCAAATTTATCAAGATAACATAGGAATCTTAGTGTTGGGAGCAATTTTGTAGCTACTCTTGTAATAAACAAACAAGAGGAGCGTCAAAGCCAACAATACAGAAAATAAAGAAAAAAGGATTCTAAAACGAATCCTTTTTTGGTTAATAACCTATCTTTTAATAAATATAAATATGTAAAAAATTTAAAATGATAGAAATACCATAGAAAATAGACATTGTAATTAAAAAAGTTCTCATTACTTTATTGTCATCTTCCTCTTCACATAAATGCTTAATAGCAAAATAAAGTAAAACAGCATTTAGGAAATAACATAAAGTTTGAATTGCTCTAATAATAATGGCAATCTCACTTCCAATGTAAGAGAATAAAGATAAAACACTAGCAATTACTAATGGAATCTCTGCTATCATGACGGTAGTTAATATTGTTAAAAAGTCTTTCTTTTTATTTTTCATTAGCAAGTAAAGAATACCAGAAAGTAATGCTACTATAATCACTGGAACAATAATGGTACCTAGTACTTGTAATAAATCTTCCATGGAGTTTCTAAAATACATACCCAAGCTAGAATAGTAACTATAAGCAGAAGATTTCACAATAGAAATAATACTTCCTATTAATTCTGCTACTACCCATACCACTAAAAGGATGATGGCAATTTTCAAAAAAGATTTTGCATTGATTGTTACTTTTTTCATTTCTGTAAAAGGAGACTTAAAAAAGTTAACTAAAAAATTTTTAGCCTCATTTGCATCCTTTTTTAAATTAGTGTCTTTGATTGATTTTTTTACTTCTGAAAGAGTCTCAGATGCTTCTTTTTTTATTTCATCTTTCGTAATGTTACTGTTTTGATTTTCGTTATTTTCGTCCATCTAAACACATCCTTTCTTTTATTTACAATATGCATATGGTTAAGATATAAAATTAAGTTAAAAAACATATACACTTTATATTTTTATTAAACTACAAAAAAACGATTTTGTAAATACAGTTATTTAATATATATTAAAAAATTGAGCATAATATTAACAAAATATAAATTAAATATTGAAAAAAATAGTTTCCATGATATAATGAAGACAGAATTTTAAAATAAGAAAGCAATCAAAAATTGCAGAGAGGGAGGTATTATGGCAGAGAATAAGGAAGCAGAAATGCTAAAAGAAAAATTATTTCATAAAAAGGAAAATGGTTGGAATACCGTAAAAAATAAAGAGGACATTTTCCGTTATGCCAAAGGATATATCGAATTTATGAATGCAGCAAAAACGGAAAGAGAAATTGTAAAACAAAGCAAGAAAATGGCAGAAGATAGAGGCTTCAAAGATATAAAAGAATTTGAAACTTTAAAACCAGGAGATAAAGTTTATCACATTAATCGAGATAAAAGCATGTACTTAGCGATTATCGGAAAAGAAGAAATCGAAAAAGGAGTTAATATTGTAGGCGCACATGCCGATTCTCCAAGATTAGATTTAAAACCAAACCCATTATATGAAGATGGAGAATTTGCCTATTTAAAAACACATTATTATGGTGGAATCAAAAAATATCAATGGACAACCATTCCGCTTAGCATCCATGGAGTTATTGTAAAAACCAATGGGGAGAAAATAGAAGTAAACATTGGAGAAGAAGAAAGCGACCCAATTTTCACCATAACTGATTTGTTGCCACATCTTGCACAAGACCAAATGGAGAAAAAATTAAAAAACGGAATTGATGGAGAAGACTTAAATTTACTAATAGGAAGCATTCCATATGCAGAAAATGTACCAGAAGCGGTTAAATTAAATGTTTTAAACCTATTGAATCAAAAATATGGTATTACAGAAATAGACCTTCTAAGCTCAGAATTAGAGTTAGTACCAGCCATGAAAGCAAGAAGCATGGGATTGGACGAAAGCATGGTAGTAGCGTATGGACAAGATGATAAAATTTGTGTTTATACAGAACTAACAGCGTTATTAGATATAAAAGAAACGCCAAATAGAACAGCAGTATGCATTATTTCTGATAAAGAAGAAATTGGAAGTATGGGAAATACAGGAATGGAATCTCATGTATTTGATACTTTTATGTCAGAAATATTAAATAAATTAGGTGTTAATAAACCAAATTTATTAGAAAAAGTATTTTGCAATTCAAAAATGCTATCTGCAGATGTGGATGCTGGATTTGACCCAATTTATGCAAGTGTATCCGAAAGAAACAACGCATCTTACTTAGGAAGAGGAATAGGACTTAACAAATACACAGGAGCAAGAGGAAAATCGGGAGCATCAGATGCTAATGCTGAATTTGTAGCAGAAATCAGAAAAATATTCGAAGAAAATGATATTCGTTATCAAATTTCAGAACTTGGAAAAGTAGATGTAGGCGGAGGCGGTACTATTGCATATATCCTAGCTAACAAAGGAATGGATGTTATTGATTGCGGAGTTCCAGTGCTTTCGATGCATGCACCATATGAAGTAACCAGCAAATTTGATTTATATGAAGCGTATAGGGGATATAGCGCTTTTTGGAAGAATTAAAAAAAGGCCAGACCTCAATTTGAAAATTGAGAATCTGGTCCGACTTTAACGGTCGGATACTGGCTGTACCCAATTTCCATCCGAGGAAAACTCCTCTCCGAAGACTAGGTCGTCGACGTCTCCTGCTACTGCATACCATGCAAACAGGTTCATAAAAACACCTCCATAAAATTTTGGATGTACTTTCTATTATATCACTAATTTCCAAATTTTGCAAGTAAGATATAACAAATTCTAAAAAACATTTAAAACGTTGCAAATTTATGTAATATATAGTAAAATACAAATAACTACTGAAAAGTATTCGTTGAAAAAATGATTGTGAGATAATTTTACAATTATACATCCAAAACTTAGAAAGGAATGATTTGATGAACAGTAGAATGAAAGGATTTGTAGAAGAAACAACTAGAGAACCTGCTACTATTAAAAAATCAGAACCTGATAGAATTCGGGGAACTACAAAAATAAGGACATATACTAGAGGAGGTTTTTTATATTCAAAAGAAAGTAATCTTAACGAATTATTAAAAAGAGCTAAGTTATGTCAAGATGCTTCAGAGAAAAAATAATAACCAATATACTAGAGTCAATTGAAGATTAAGACTATATAGTTTTGGATGTGAAAATGGAAGAATTCAAATATAGAGTTCTTCCATTTTTAATAAAATATTTATTAAGCAACTTTTATTCCCGTTTCAATAACTTCTTGAATGAATGGAGTTGCTACATTTTTATAATCATTAACCCTTATAATATGAGGTTCTATTCTATAATCAATTCCTTTCCTCATTTTCATAAATTCCACTTCTTCGTCAATAATATTATCTTTAAACTCATCAACTACAATTGCAATATCAATATCACTGTCTTCATGTTCTGTTCCTTTAGCGTAAGAACCAAATAAAATAATAGCTTCAACTTCATATTGCTCACATATTGCTTTTACGTATTTTAAAACAATATCTTCAATTTTAGAATTTATTTTCACTTTACTCACTTTATTTCATCCTCTCTTTCACCGTTTAGAAGTTCAAACAACCAATTTCTAATAGTATTAATTTTATCAATACTATTTCTTGTATATTCTTCTGTACATAAATTGTAAAAGTTATTCTTATAATCATCATATCTTCCGTCAATATTAAATCTTGTAATTGTACTAAGTAAGGTTTCTTGATCTTCTGTTAATTCTAATGGAATTTTCGAAGCTAAGTAAGATAAGTCGTGACTTTTAGGAGCATGTGGAGTATTTTTATTTATTTTGGCATAAAGAGCTTTTAACAACTTTTCAATTACTAAATGTCCAACAAACAAACTCCAAGTATATTTTTTACCAGAAAATAACACGTTCATTGTATCATAATCATTATTTGAACTATTTATCCAATAATTCATTAAATCTAAATTATTCATACTCTTATTATTTCCTTTCTTATAAATTAGCATCATGAAATTTTTCTAAACAAAAAGACGTCACAACCTTAAATATTGTAACGTCTAACTTATACTTATGTTCGTATAAGGTTGCATATGGTGAGCCAGGAGGGATTCGAACCCCCGACCCACGCCTTAGAAGGGCGTTGCTCTATCCAGCTGAGCTACTGACCCATTTGCAAATGCAATACCTATAATACCACCTTTTGCGGGCAAAGTCAAGAAAAAACAGAAAAAAAATAAAAAAACTAGCCAAATTTAAAAACTTAAGGTATAATAAGAAAACAGAAAAAAATGAATAGAATAATAGGTTTATCGTGAATAATATAAATAGTAATAATAGGAGAATTAAAATGGAGAAAAATAAAAAAATAACAATTCACCACCTATTCTGGTACTTTCTTATTTTTAGCATATTAGGACTCATTATTGAAACACTCTATTGCTATATAACAGCAGGAACATGGGAAAGTAGAAAAGGACTTATATGGGGACCATTTTGTCCTGTTTATGGTGTCTGCGGTGCATTTTTAATTGCTGTCTTAGATAAATTAAATTTTAAAAGTAATGTCCAATTATTCTTAGGAGGCTTTGTTATTGGTTCTATCGCAGAGTATATCTTAAGCTATATGCTAGAAGCTATCTATGGAATACGTTTTTGGAATTATGCTTATTTATCTTATCATTTAAATGGAAGAATAAGCTTGCTATTTTCCTTCTATTGGGGAGTGCTATCCATAGTACTAATAAAATTTGCCAAACCATTAATAGATAAAATCGTAGATAAAATGAAACCTAAAATAAGAAATACCATTGAAATAAGTTTATTTGTTTTTCTAGTGATAGATTGCATTTTTACAGTTTGGGGAATTCAAACCTATCAAAATAGAGTATTATATCATACAGAATATAAAACCTACTCCAATAACATATTCTTAAAAGCAAGAGAAAACATTGAAAATAATTATTTTACTAATGAAAGAATATCGCATACTTTTCCAAACTTACGTACCAAAAACGAAAAAGGGGAAGAAGTATGGATTAAAACCTTAATAGAAGAATGAGAAATTGAGCAATTGCTCAATTTCATGCAAACACAAACCCAAGCACACCAAAAAGCAAAAACAAAATTCCAGAAATCTTTTGCATCTTATCCTCTGGAATATATTTGCTAAGAAACTTGCCAGAAACAATCGCTAAAGAATCACTGGCAAGCATTCCACAAATGGCGCCAACCACAAGCAAAAACTTATGGTTTGGGTATTGAATACCAAACCCAAGAGAAGCTAAAAAGGTTTTATCTCCGAGTTCTCCTACAATAATCGATAGCGCAATAATCAGTGCATAATTTATTTTCAAATGTAAAATCCTTTTCATAATCCCATCTTTTTTAGAATCTGAATCCATCTTCACTTTCTTTGGAACTAGTGACAAAATACCAATTAAAATAAACGAAACATAAGTAACAATTTCGATAACAGTATGTAAAAAAGCATTTTGCAAAAGGCCTAGTCGACTACCAAACAAAATAGCAATTCCATGACTAAAAAAAGAGCCAATCGCAATACCAAAAAGAATTTGCCTAGTTTTTACACCACCCGCAAAAGAAAGCACAAGAAGTTGTGTTTTATCACCAAGCTCTGCAATAAAAACCATAATAAAAGCAATCAAAAAAGGATAAAGAAATTCCATGCAAACCTCCACAAAAATGGCATTACTACAAACTATTCGCTCAAGCATCTTTTTATACCTAACACATAGAATTCAAAACAAAAATGTGAATTCTATGTGAAATAGCTTGCATATCTATTTCATTAATGATAATATAGTGGCGTAAAACATACGGAAATAAGAGATTGGAGGAAAAAACAGTGATAGAAGTAAAAAATGTCACAAAAAAGTATGGTTCTACCCTAGCTGTCGATAACATTAGTTTCGATGTAAAAGATGGCGAAGTGGTAGGATTTTTAGGCCCAAATGGCGCTGGTAAAAGTACAACCATGAACATGATTACCGGCTTTATTGAACCAACGCAAGGGCAAATTATTATTAACGGAAATGATATTTCCAGAAAACCTAGAAAGGCCAAAAAAGAAATTGGCTACATGCCAGAGAATGTTCCTTTATACTACGAACTAACAGTAAGAGAATTTGTTAACTACATGGCAGAACTAAAACTAATCAAAAGGAAAGAAAAAAAGCAAGAAGTAGAAAAAGTAATCAAAGAAGTAGGACTAGAAGAAGTACAAAACAAGCTAATTCGTAACTTATCACGAGGTTATAAACAAAGAGTTAGCATGGCAGGAGCTTTGGTAGGAAACCCAGATGTTATTATCCTAGATGAGCCAACGGTAGGGTTAGACCCAAAGCAAATTACAGAAATACGAACTTTAATTAAGAATCTAGGAAAAAACCATACGGTTATTTTAAGTAGCCATATTTTATCCGAAGTTTCCCAAATTTGTGAAAGAGTTATTATTATTAACAAAGGAAAAATTGTGGCAATTGATACTCCAGAAAATTTGGAAAGAACCACGAAAGAGAGAAATGGAATTTCTGTAGTAGTGGAAGATCCAAAAGACAATATGAAGCATTTAAAAGAAAAAATAAAAGAAATCGATACTGTAGAATTTATGAAAGATAATGAAGATGGAACAAAACAATATTTAATTACAACTTCATCGGATATTGACTTAAGAAAGAAATTATTTGATGTGTTACCAAAACAAGAAATTGTTATCTTCGAATTAAAGAAAACAGAAACAACATTAGAAGATGCTTTTATTAAATTAATTGATAGCACCAAAGGAAGCGAAACTTCGAACAAAATGGAAGAAAAAAAGATAAAGAGCAAAGAGAAAGAACAAGAAAAGGCAAAAAGAGAAGAAAACAAACAGGAGAAAAAAGAAGCAAAAAAGAAAGAGCATAAAGAGAATAAAGAAAACAAGAAAAAGGAGGAGAAAAAATAATGTGGGCAATATTTAAAAAAGAATTAAAAACATATTTTCTATCTCCTATCGGCTATATTGCAATAGGAATCTTCATGTTAGTGTATAGCATATTTTTCTATCTAACGACAATTATGTATGGCTCTTTAGATATGGGAAATTTATATTATGCAACAGCTAGATATGGCTTATTACTAATCATACCATTACTTACCATGAGAATGTTTGCGGAAGAAAGAAAAAATGGTACAGAGCAATTATTGCTTACTTCACCAAGAAGCGTTACTTCTATTGTATTAGGAAAATTTTTCGCAGCAGTAATGGTAATCGTCATTACACTACTACTTTCCATTATTTATTCAGTAATTGTTAGCTTTTTTGGAAACTTAAATATTACTACCATCATCTTAACCATGATAGGATTTTTGCTAGTAGCTATGGCAGCCATTTCTATAGGAATGTTAGCATCCAGCATTACGGAAAACCAAATTATTTCTGCAATTATCACTATCGTTGTATTAGTAGCACCATGGTTTTTAGTAGATATTAGCAGTGTGTTTAGCAGTATTGACCTAATGGATAAATTTATGCGTTTCCCTTATGGAGTAGTTTCTGTAGCAGATGTCGTTAGCTTATTATCCATCGCTGTAATGTGCATTTTAATTACGATTGTTTTAATAAAAAGAAGAAAGGCTGTAAAGTAGGAGGTGTGCAAAGGTGAGTAAAGAAATCAAAAAAGAAAATAAAAAAGCAATCAAAGAAGAAGATAAACTAAAAAAGAAAAATGAAAAAACACAGAAAGAATCAAAAGAGTTAGTGGTAAAAAAAGAAAAGCCTTATAAAGAGAGAAAAGGAAAATGGTTAAGACAAACCTCTTTAACAGTGCTACTAATTCTAATTATTGTTGTAGCATGCATTGGAATAAACTTATTTGTAGAAAATCAAAACATTGCAGAATTTGATTTTACCAAAGATAAAGTCTATAGCTTGTCCGATATGTCGGTTTCCATTACAGAGGGAATAGACCAAGAGGTAGAAATTATTTTAATTAATATGGCAGATGCACAAATAGATTTTGCAAAAAAATATAATAGTGTAAATGATAACGTAAAAGTAGAGGTAATTGATGATATAACCTCTAGACCAGACCTTACCGATGAATATGGCCTTAGTGCAGACAGCTATGCCATTATTGTAAGAAGCGGTGAGAAAGATAAAATATTAGCAAGTACGGATTTATATACTTATGACTATACCACAATGGAAACCATTGATACTACAGAAGAAGCCCTAACCAATGCGATTATCGATGTTACCACAGAGGAAAATCCAGTAATCTATAACTTAACAGGACATAATAAATATTCTTCCGATTATATTTATTACTTTAGTCAAGACTTAGTAGATGAAGCTTATGATTTCCAAGACCTAGACTTATTAACAACAGGTTCTGTTCCAGAGGATTGTTCTGTATTAATGATAACTACACTTGCTGAAGATATTACAGAAGCAGAAAGAGACAGCATATTAGATTATATTCAAAAAGGAGGAAAAATCATTATCTTCTCTGATCCAAATTCAACAGGAAAAGAGATGCCAAATTTCCAAGCGGTATTAGATGAATATGGAGTTAGTATTTCCGAAGGAGTTATGTTAGAACAAGATGCCGACCGCATGTTATATAGCACCCCTTCTGCTATTCTTGTAACAGTAAGCTCTTATACCAGTGTTACTTCTGATGCAAACATGAATATGAGTGCATGCTTCATGACAGCAGGAAGAGTTGACATAGCAGATAGCGAAGAATTAGAAGAATTAGGAGTAGAATCGGAAATCTTAGCATCAACAGGAGAAAACTCATTCTACCGTACAGATTACACCTTAGAGACAGGAGATAAAGCAGACAGTGACGAAGATGCGGGAAATGCTACAGTAGGAGCATTATTAAAAAAGACAATCGATGATGATACTACTTCTGAGTTAGTTATTTATTCAAACAATGTATTTATTACAAATCTTCAAATAGCCATTAGCGCACAATATTATTCTTATGCTTTAGATTTTTACAATAATGAAGATTTAGCAATGAATTCAATTGCGTATTTAACAGGTAGAGACAATATGATAACCATAAGAAAAGATGTGGAAGAAGCAACAACTTATGCAGTAACAGATAAACAGAACACCATTATTTTATCTATTATCTTTACAATACCAGTTGTTATTATCTTAGCAGGAATTATTGTATGGCAATATAGAAGAAGGAAAAAGTAATAAGATAGAAAACCTCCTCATAGTAATTATGAGGAGGTTTTTACATTGAAAAATAGTATTAAAATAATTCTTGTTATCATCGGAACTATGATAGGAGCTGGTTTTGCATCTGGACAAGAGATTTATCGTTTCTTTAATCAGTATGGAGAATATGGATTTGTAGGCTTATGCCTATCCAATCTGTTAACAGGCTTCATCATTTATCAAGTTTTAAAAAGGGCAAACAAACGAGATATTCATACTTACAAAGAATTAATCGAAAATACCCAGTCTCCAAAGCTAATAAGAATACTGTTAAACAATATCATTAATATCTTCTTATTAATGTCCTTTTACATCATGGTAGCAGGATTTGTTGCCTATTTTGAGCAGGAATTTGCTATTCCTAAAATAATAACCGCTATTTTAGTAACAAGCCTATGTTACTTTACGTTTAGCAAAAAAATGGATGGTATCACAAAAGTAAACAATATAATGGTTCCCATTTTAATTTTAATTATTGTTATGCTAGGAATTAAAACAAAAATAGCAGATGTAACTAGCGCTGTGGCAATAGAAAATACTACCTTTTCTCTTCATTGGTTACTTAGAAGCATCGAATATTCCAGCTATAATAGTATTTTATTAATTCCTATTCTTATAAGCATGAAGAACTATGCCAAAAACAAAGAAAAAAGCATTAGTATCCTTACTACTATCCTTTTATTCATCCTATCCGTGACATTGTTTTGTATCCTACAGAAATACAATGGAATGGTAAACACAGAAATTCCATTAGTTACCATTGCTAGCCAATTCGGGCATTTCTACCAATATGCTTATGGCATCGTCATTGTATTTGCTATTTATAGTACCATGATTTCCGCTGGATTTGGATTTTTAGAAAACACAAGTAATACGAAAAATTACTCTAAAATAGCAATTGTTCTATGCATTTCCGCTTTAGCAGTATGCCACGTTAGCTTTTCGAGTTTGGTAAATATAACGTATCCTGTTTTTGGAATAATTGGATTATTGCAATTAATACAAATTTTTCGCCATACCGCTTGAAAAAAATAGCAAAAACTGGTATAAATATAACAGAAAAAAAGATAGGAGGAAAATCATTGAAAGATATAGTAAACATAAGAAAAGAAAAAACAAAAAAAACCGCAAACAAAAAGAAAATAATAATCACTATATCTGTGCTTATTCTAATATTAGTGATAGGTATTACTATATTAGTGTATTACTCTAGTAGAGATGCAAGAAATTTCTTAGACCAATATCTTTTTCGAAAAAATATAACGCAAGAAAAATTAGACTCCATTTCACTGGATTATGATTCTAATATCAATATATTTGCGTACAATAAATATATTTGCATATTGGCAGAAAATAAATTAATGGAATATAATTCTGCTGGAAAATTACAACATGAAATTTCTTTGGAAATTAACAATCCAGAATATAGTGTGAATAATAAATATATTGCCATTAGCGAAAAGGGAGGCTCTACCATTCATCTTATTTCCGATGATGAGATATTATGGAGTAAAGAAGTAGATGGAAACATTGCAAAAATAAATGTAAATGATAATGGTTATGTAAGTGCTATTTTAACAGGAACTACTTATAAAACAGTAATTGTTATCTTTGATAACGAAGGAAACGAATTATTTAAAAACTATTTAGCAACTTCAACTGCTGTGGACACCAGTATATCAAATGATAACCAGTACCTAGCATTTGCAGAAGTTAATACCACAGGAACTTCCATTCAATCCAATGTAAAAGTCATTTCCATCAAAAATGCAACAGAAAGAACAAGAGATGAGGCTACAGAACCTATCATTGCAGAGTATGCTGCAGAAGATAATAAATTAATTGTCAATATTGAATATCACAAAGATAATCGTATTTTGTGCATGTATGATAGTGAAATAGCTATTTTAGAAGATGGAAATAGTAGAGTTTTACTAAACTTAGAGGAAAAAGGAAAGAATATTAACTTTGCCAATATTAATTTAGAAAATCATATTTATCGAGCAGTGGAAGAAAATGATGGTATTTTTAATACCAATACCATATTAGAAATAGAAAATGTAGACAATGAAAGAACAACTATATACACAGTAGAAGGAGCTGCAAAGTATATTTATAGTGACAATAATATTATTGCAGTAAATTTGGGACAAGAAATCGAATTTGTCAATACCAGTGGATGGCTATTAAAAAGATATAGTTCGATGCAAGAAGTACAAGACATCGTTATTGGAAATGGAGTAGCTGGAATTATTTATGAAGATAAGGTAGAAATACTTTCTTTATAAGATTTTAAATGAAAGATTCCATAAAATAAGAAAATAGTAAATTGAAATGCTAGGAGGTGAGAAAATGTCGATAATTGTTGATGTAGTAATATTAGGAATTATTCTTTTATGTATTATTATGGGGTATGTAAGAGGTCTCACAGGTTCCTTAATTAAAATTGTTTCCTTTGTATTATCTTTAATAATCGCTTTTGTATTGTTTGTACCAGTATCAAATTTAATTATGGACAATACCACAATTGATGAAAATCTGGAACAATCGATACGAGGAATGATAGTAGGGGAAAATACGGCAGAAGAACAAAAAATGCCAGAAGCAATTACAGATTATATTAGTCAGCAAGTAGAAGAAGCTGCCGATAATACCAAAGAAGCAATTGCGGATAGCACAGCAGCAGAAGTAACTGTTACTATTATTAAAGCAGGAACTTGGATTGGTTTATTCCTAATTGCAAGAATTTTATTAATATTCTTAAGATTTATCACTTCTTTAATCGCAAAACTTCCAGTCATCAAGCAATTTGATAAATTAGGAGGTATTGTATACGGAATACTAGAAGGACTTATTATTGTATATGTGTTGCTTGCAATTTTATCATTCCTTTCACCAATGCTAGGAGAGAGTTTAATAAATGCAATTAACACCTCTTGGGTAGGAAGCATGATGTACAACAATAATATTATTTTGAAGATTATATTTTAAAAAATAGCAAAAAAGGTTGCTATTTGTTAGAAAATTTAGTATAATGTCAAGTATCTTGTAAAAAAATAGGGAGTGAAAAAGTTGAAAAAACAAGCGAAAGAAAAAAATAAAAATAAAAAGAAAAAGCATATATTTGGAAAAGTAGTGCTAGTGCTATTGTTAATTATTATTGTTGCAGCATGCATATTTGCTTATAAAGTACAACAAAATGGTGGAGGACTTCAAGGAGTTTTAAAAACCAGTTTAGGACATGATGAAAACACAGTAAATAATTTAGATAAAATATATTGCTTATTACTAGGTCAAAGCCAAAATCTAACAGATACAATAATGGTTGCTTCCTATGACCCAAAAACACAAGAAGCAGCATTGCTATCAATACCAAGAGATACTTTTGTAGGAGATAACAAAGAATATGCATCCGCTTTTGATAAAATTAATGCAGTATATCAAACAGGAGTGGAGAACTTATTAGAAGATGTTAGAAATATAACAGGAATTAATGTACAATATTATTTAAAAGTAGATACAGAGGCACTTAAAGTGCTTGTAGATGAAATTGGTGGCGTTTATTTTGATGTACCAATTGATATGAATTATGATGCTTATTCACAAGATTTACATATTCATTTAGAAGCAGGATATCAGCTATTAGACGGAGATAAAGCAGAACAGGTTTTAAGATTTAGACATAATAATGATTATACAACTTATCCAGAAGAGTATGGTGGAGAAGATTTAGGTAGAATGAGAACCCAAAGAGAGTTTTTAACAACTGTGTTAGAACAATCTATACAAAATATGGATATTAATAGAATCTTTAGTTTTCTTGATATTGCAGAAAAGTATGTAGAAACAAATCTTAACTTTGATGCGGTAAAAGACTATGTACCATACATCCTAGATTTTAATGTAGATAACTTAAAAACAGCTACACTTCCAGGAGTAGCAGAACAATCTGGTAATGGATTATGGATTTACTCGGTAGATGAAGAAGAAGCACAAAAAGTAATTAATCAATTATTTTATGGTGCCAGCAGTACAGACGAAACAAACACGAATACCGTTGATGGAAATACGATAGTAGAAGACGACACTGTTACGAATAGCGATATTAGTGTGGAAGTATTAAATGGAAGCGGAAGTTCAAACAAAATGTCGGAAGTAGTTACAGAACTAGAAGCTACAGGATTTGATGTAATACAAACAGGAGAAACTTCTACTACAAGTAATACAACCGTTATTGACCGTTCTAACATGATAGAAGTTAATGCCAATAAAATAAAAGAAATAATGGGAATAGATACTATTACAAGCGGAAATCGCTCAGAAGGAACAGCAGATGTAACCATTATTATCGGAACCGATTATATTGTATAAAGTACAAAAGAAAAATAGAACAATAAAATAATCCGCGATAGATGATCTATCGCGGAAAAAATATATTTTATCTATTATAAAAAATCATGAATTTGTGTAAATTTATATCTACCACCTTTTTTTGATTTCACATTTTTTGATTTCCTAGCATGTTTTATTCCATAAGTATTTGATTTCGATTTTGACTTCGAATTTGATGTCCTAGAAGGCTTAGAAGGCTTATTTAATTTCTTTAAAATAATAACCAATAGGAATAGTATTAAAAAGATAAGACAAGCTCTAAAAATAATAGTTTCCAAATTAGAAGCAACAACAGCATGTTCTGCTATTAAGTCTGTAGAATAGGTTTCTCCATTAATCTCGTAAGAAATGGTACCAATAACTGCATCTTTCTCAATAGGAGCAGTTAAATTTTCTTGAAGAGTAATGGTTGGTTTTAATTCTTGTACATTAACATTTGTTTTTACAAGAGCATCAATGGAATCTTTGGTAAGAACATTTAAAGATTTTGTTTCGCGAGTTGCTCCATCTATTTCTAGTGTTTGGATTTGTGTACCTTCAGATACTAAATTTTCATAAGAATAATTTTCAAAACCATAATCAAACAATTTTTTACAATCTTCAAATCTTACATCAGGCGATTCACTACCAAGAACAACTCCTAATAATTCTACCCCGTCTTTCTCTGCTGTAGCAACAATACAACTACCCGATTTATCTGTATAACCTGTTTTTAATCCAGTTGCATATTGGTAGTAATATTCATCGTTTTTAGAAATCATACCATTTGTGGTATTAAAAATTCTATTCTCTTCATCATACTCATTTGTTTTTGGCAAAGTATACTGAGCTACCTTTGCAATTCGCATAATATCTTCAAACTGCATTGCATAACGCCCAATTAATGCTAAATCATAAGCGGTAGAATAATGGTTTTCATCATGAACTCCATTAGGGTTAACAAAATGAGTGTCTAAACAACCGAGTTCTTTTGCTTTGGCATTCATTTTGTCAGCAAATGCTTCTACAGAACCCGAAATATGCTCTGCAAGTACTATTGCTGCATCATTAGCAGAAGGAATCATTAATACATTTAATAATTGTTCAATCGTAAGTTCCTCATTTTCTTGCAAATTAGCATGGGAATATCCTACAGGAATAGAAAAAATAGCATTATGGCTTACGGTTGCTACATCATCTAACTCACAATTTTCTAAAGTAAGAATTGCTGTCATAAGTTTTGTGGTACTTGCTGGATATCTTCTCTCAAAAGCATTTTTGGAATATAGAATTTGTCCTGTTTTAGGATCCATCAAAAGAACGGATGGAGAATTGGTTGTTATATTATCTGGATTATAATCTTCTTTATTTATATCAGTAGCCAATATGGTATGCATTGGCAGTAAAATCATCATAAAAATAATAGTAAAAATTACTATTAAGCGAAGTTGTTTCATAAGAACCCCCATTTCTGTATTAAATAAACAACTAAAAATATATACTACTATAACTTAAAATAAACAAAATTTCAAGGCTTTTTGGGCAAGAAATGAAAAAAATGAAAGGAATGAATTTTTTATGGAAATTAGTAATAAAACAAAAATAATTTTAAGTGTAGTGCTGATAATAGCATTAATAATAGGCTTTGCAATTTATACAATGGTAAATAACAATAAAAATTCAGAATTAACTATAGCAGATATGCTAGTAAGTAATGAGGCAGATGTAAACGAAAATCAAGCAAAAGATAATGCTGTAGATGTGAATAACGAAAACTTGCAAGAAGAAACAGAAAAAATAGCAGTGCATATTATTGGAGAAGTGAACAAGCCAGGAATAATATATTTAGAAGAGGGAGCGCGAATAAATGATGCTATAGAAGAAGCAGGAGGAGAGACAAAAGAAGCAGATTTAGCACAAGTAAATTTAGCCTATGTTTTGCAAGATGGGCAAAAGATTTATATTCCAAATAAAAAAGAAAAAATAACAACGTATATTATTCAAGAGAGTGGAAATAATGGAGTAGTAGAAGAAAATTCTAATACTAATGAATCGAAAGGAGAAAATGAAAAAGTGAATATTAATACTGCTAGTCAAAGCGAATTAGATGGATTACCAGGAATAGGTGATTCGATTGCACAAAGGATAATTGATTATAGAGAACAAAATGGAAATTTTAAATCTATTGAGGAATTAAAGGAAGTAAAGGGAATAGGAGAGGCAAAATTTGAGGAAATAAAAGATAGAGTTACAATATGATTTTAAAAAACAATCTTGACGTACGCAAAAACGTATGTTATAATTTATCAAGAGGTGATAACTATGACTAATATAAATATTACAAATTTTAGAAAAGATATTTATGAATTATTAGAGCAAACTATAAAGTACAATGAACCAATCAACATTTCTACAAAAAATGGAAATGCAGTTGTATTATCTGAAGAAGATTACAACGGATTAATGGAAACAGTTTATTTATTAAGTGTTCCCGGAATGAAAGAAAAATTACTAGAAGGTAAAGATACACCTTTAGAAGATTGTATAAAAGAAGATGAGGTGGAGTGGTAAATGTATAAAATTGTTTATACAAAACAGGCAATAAAAGATATACCAAAATTAAAGTCGGCGAATTTAGATAAAAAAGCTTTAGCATTAATAGAAATTCTAAAAGATAATCCTTTTCAAACTCCACCTCCTATCTATATTTTCTATTAATATCTTTAAATATCTCTTTTTTTCTTTATTTTTCATTTTTATTATTATTAA